>JANWYM010000194.1 GCA_025055355.1 Abditibacteriales bacterium | reverse complement strand
GCTTATTACTGGGTGGCTCACTAAAAAAAACCCTATAAATCCTTACCCCCAATCCGCTGACAGTTCCAGCCTTTTACGGTTCAGAGGAACTTATGCCTGTGGCAACTCCCTTTGCGGCAAGGATTGCGGTAGCGGATGAAACGGATGGCGTCTCGTCTGCCGCCAAGTAATCCGCTTCATCCGTTACCGCAATCCGCTGACAGTTCCAGCCTTCTTACGGTTCAGAGGGACTTATGCCCATTACAACTCCTTTTCCCGCAGGCTGCGAAGGCGCGGTCTCGCTGACGTTCGACGACGGAATGCAGTCGCAGTTGGACACAGCCATCCCGTTGTTGAACGAACACAATTTGAAAGCGACGTTTTACATCAACCCTCGCGGTGACGACTTCATGGAACGCTTGCAGCCGTGGCGCGCGGTCGCCTGGGCGGGGCATGAGGTCGGCAACCACACCGTCAACCACCCTTGCAGCCGCAACTTTTCGGGAAACCCCGAGGGTGGACTGGAAAGCATGACGTTAGCGGAGATAGAAGCCGACATCCTTGAAGCCTCGCGGCGGCTGCGCGCGTTGATTCCTGAGCAGGAAGTTTTCACGTTCTGCTACCCGTGCTATCAGGACTACGTAGGCGAAGGCGTGAACCGCCAAAGTTATGTGCCTATCGTCGCCAAACATTTCCCGGCGGGACGCGGCAAGGGTGAAATCGCCAACCATCCGCTCACGGCGGATTTAGCCTACCTCTCCTCGTTCCCTGTCGAGCGCATGTCTGGCGCGGAACTCGTCGGCTTGGCGGAACGCGCCGCTGCGCAGCATCGCTGGACGATTCTCACATTTCACGGCATTCATCAGGGACATCTCGCCGTGCAGGAGGTGGACTTCCGTGAACTCGTTATCCACCTCGCCCGCCAGCGGCATCGCCTCTGGGTCGCGCCTGTCGTGGCAGTGGCGCAGCGGTTGATTGAGTGGCGGAAAACCGCCAGACGATAAGAACGGTTGCCTATGTCATGGACCCGCAGCGACAACGAAGTTTTAGCCACCCTGCAAGACGCCGTGGCAATTGACAGCGTGAACCCTGACCTGCCCAGCGGCACAGTCGGGGAGAAGAACTTGGTCGCGTATCTCAGCGACTTTTTCCGCGACGCGGACATCCCGTTTGAGACCTACGAAGTGCTGCCGAACCGCCCGAACATCGTGGCACGGCTGGAAGGCAAGCATCCCCACCGCGCGCTGCTGTTTGAAGCGCACCTGGACACTGCCTCCGTCTCCGTGATGACGATTGACCCGTTCCGACCCGTGATTGCAGACGGCAAACTCTACGGGCGCGGCGCGTGCGACACGAAGGCGGGGTTGGTGGGGATGATTCACGCGCTTCGACGATGGAAGCAGTCGGGGGAGCAACCGAACGTAAACGTTCTCTTCTGCGGCGCGATTGACGAGGAGCATCTGTTTCGCGGCGCGCTCCATCTCGCGGAGAACTTCACAGCCGATGGCGCGGTCATCGCCGAACCGACAGAACTCCACATCATCCGCGCCCACAAAGGACTTGCGCGGTTTCGCCTCATCGTTCACGGGCGCGCCGCCCATAGCGCGAAGCCACATCTCGGCATCAACGCGATAACCAAAATGGCGCGGGTCATTCGGCGCATCGAAGAGGACATCGTGCCGACGCTCGCGCAGAAAGACCACTCGCTCACCGGCGGGGCGACGCTCAACATCGGCGTCATTCACGGCGGGGTGCAGGTCAACTTCGTCCCCGACCGCTGCACGATTGAAGTGGACCGCCGCGTCATCCCCGGCGAAACGCCCGATGAAGCGGTGCAACCGTTCTACACGTTGCTGGAACGGATGAAACAAGAGGACGCCGAACTGCACGTGACATTAGAACCCTTCCTGTTGGACGCGCCCATGGAAACGCCCGAAGACGCCGACATCTGCCGCGTCGCCTCTGAAGCCTGTCGCCACGTGCTGGGTCGTGCGGCATTTACCGGCGTCCCCTACGGCACCGACGCGAGCAAGTTCACCCGCGCTGGCATACCTGCGGTTGTGTTCGGCCCGGGCAGCATTGACCAGGCACACGGGGCGGTGGAGTGGGTGGAGTGTGAGCAGGTGTTGCAGGCAACGGAGGTATATTTTGAAATGATAAGGAGGTTTGAGTAGAAGGTATTCGAGAGTGACGCGGTTACCGTCATTCCTATCCTTCTCCCCCGACCCCTCCCCGATGAGAATGTCTGGGATGGCGAGCATAGCAAGGCAATTCCTTGCTGCAGTAAATTAGCATTGTGAGCCCAGCGAGATAATCCCTCGCTGCCGGAAAATGTCATTACGAGCGCATTCAAGCAATCCCCTGCAGAGGAGACGGCTGCCGCAGAGGAAATTGCTTCGCTGCACTCGCAATGACGCTTAGAAGTAGGGTAAAAAGCCTTGGTGAACCGCACCCGTGACGCCCCTTCCCGCCTGGAGGGGACGTGGTGACCGCGTAACTCCTGCTTTTTTGATGTTGCTCAGGAGTTCCCTGTCGTCAAAACTGAGTGTTGGCAAGATTCAATTTAAGGAGGAAAAGGAGCGCACGCATGAAGCCAGTGATGAGCATTTTCGAATACGCGCGTTTGGTCACGCGCATCGAAGAAGAGATTCTGACGTTGCTTCTCGGGGATGAACCCAACGGTCAGAAGCGCAAGAATCCTCCGACCCTGCGTCCGTCGCAGGTTCGCCCCCCCGAGACGCCGTCTCCCTCCAAAGAAGTGTAACAGCGACGGCAAAAGTTCGCGCACAACCTATGAACCGCCACGGCGCACCGCATCCTCTCGTAAAACTCTTGGCGCACCTGATGGCTGACGGCTTGGGTTTTACGATGCGGCTGCCCGGACAGGTTACACCGATTATGGCGTATCTCCTCTCCTTGTGAGGAAACCAACATCCCGAATGTGACGCAGCACACATTCGCCCCTACGCCCGACGGGTAGACTGGGGATGTCCCCGATAGATAGGGACAATGCCATAAGACAGGAGAGGAGCACTATGCTGGTGTTGACGCGTAGGGTAACGCAGAGCATTATGATTGGCGAGGACGTAGAAGTCGTCGTCACAGAGATCAAGGGCGAGAAGGTGCGGCTGGGCATCGTAGCCCCCCCACACGTCCCCGTGCACCGCCGAGAGGTTTTCGACAGAATTCAGCGCCAAAAGGAAGCCGTTTCCCATCACAACGGCAGCCTGCCGTCAGTGACGACGGATTTACTCTCGGATCTCTGAAACGCTCTCGTGAGGACTCATCTTCCCCGTGTTCTCTTGGGGGAACGAAGAGCCTCCCTGAAAACTTGGAAGCCTCAACTTGTTCGGGGCGTTCCTTCTCAACAAGCTGAGGCGGTCGGTGAGTTTGAGGGGAGGCGCTTGGTTCCCCTCCGTCCCTTGCTCTATGCGCTGACAGAATCTATAGGGGCTTGAAACCGAGTAGCGCAGGCTTCCAGCCTGCATCAAATTCCCGATAGAATCCGCCCCGAGCGCAGATGAAGGGACGCGTCGCCTCCATGGATGTCCCTAAACGGGCAACGACATCCAGTTCAGCGGCTTCCCACCCACCTACCATAAAAAAACCCTTCCCCCAAGGGGAGGGGAGTCCCCCCAACCGCTTCCGCGATCAAGAGCCTGATGTCAAAGGAACGATGACAACCGCCTAAATCCTGTAGATACCTGCTGTTACAAAACTCGCCGACGCGCCCCTGGATTGATCAGAGCGGTTCCCCTCCAGACTGACGGGGCGGAGGAGAGAAAATTTCGCTTGACGCATGATGGAATTTGCGTTATTATCTGTGCAATTAAAAAAGTAGGGGCAAAACAGCATGCGCACCCTGCTCAACTCCGCTTTATCAAGGAGGTCGTCGTTATGGTTCAAGAGGGGGCGTTGGAAGGCAACAAGAAGCGGGAGCCTACGCTGGGGCGATTGACCACTTACCTGGGGGTGGGCCTCGTGTTACTGGGGGCGATATGGGGTCTGCGTCAAGCCGTTTTGTGGTGGAACGACCCTTTTCGGTTGATGGAAAAGCGCGTCGGATTTCACCTCTACCGACCTACTCACTTGCCCTACGGCATGAAACTGGCGGACAATGGGGTGATACGAGGAGCCCACCGCGTCGTATGGGCATATACCAGCGAACGATGCTCAGTGCACATCGGTCAGGAGAAGCGAACGCCAGAGCGTGACCGGTATAACCTGAACGAGTTTGAGGGGCAAGTCACCAAGGTCAACGGTCGCCCCGCGACCTTTAGCCGCGATGAACTTGGGCATTGGCGACTGTTCTGGCAGACGGACGATGTGACCATCATCCTGACCTCCGCCAATCTGACGCAAGAAGAGATGATACGAATTGCTGAGTCCATGCGGTAGTTGTCTATGACGGAACCCCAGCCACCGACATCGCAGGAGAAAGCCCATCGCTATCCATGCCCAGGCTGTGGCGCGGATTTGGTGTTTGAGCCGAAGGACGGCGTTCTGTCCTGTCCCTACTGCGGACGCCAGGAGCGAATTCCCGCCAGCGCGGACGAGGTGGAGGAGCGTTCTTACGAAGCCTACCTACAACTCCGCCCTCAACAGCTGAGGAAATTAGCGGACAACGCGCTGGAGGTGAAGTGCGACAGTTGCGGCGCGATGGTGACGTTTACCCCGCCGCAGGTGGCAGGCGAGTGCTCGTTCTGTGGCGCCCCGCTTGTGGCGCAGTCGAAAGCCGCTGACCCTCTCATCGCCCCCGAAGCCGTGCTGCCGTTCCGCATCACGCAGCGTCAAGCCACCGACGCCATCAAACGCTGGCTCGCTACCCGCTGGTTCGCCCCCAATGCCCTCAAGCGGCTGGCGCAGCAGGAGACCATTCAGGGCGTTTACCTCCCGTTCTGGACTTACGATGCCTTCACCGTCAGCCACTACGTCGGCGAACGTGGCGAATACTACTGGGACACGGAGCACTACACCGAGCGCGACGCTGAGGGACGACTGGTCACCCGCACGCGACAGGTGCGGCGTATCCGCTGGTATCCCGCGTCAGGCACAGTCTCGCGCTGGTTCGACGACGTCCTGATTCCCGCCACGCGATCGCTCCCGCGCCACCGCTTGGATGCCCTCCAACCGTGGGATTTGAACGACCTTCGTCCCTACGAACCCGCCTACCTCGCGGGCTACAAAGCACAGCGGTATCAGGTGGGACTGAAGGAGGGCTTTGAGGAAGCCAAACAGGTCATGGCGAGCGTCATCGCCAACGACGTGCGCCGCGACATCGGCGGCGACGAGCAGCGGATTCACCACCTTCGCACGGCTTACTCCGCTATCACCTTCAAGCACTTGCTGCTGCCGATATGGATCAGTGCGTATCGCTTCAACCAGAAAGTCTATCAAGTCATGGTCAACGCCCGCACCGGCGAGGTGCAGGGCGACCGCCCGTATAGTTTCTGGAAAATCGCGGGGCTGGTGCTGCTGATTGTGGCGGTGATTGTGATTATCTATTTGCTCACGCAAGGTCGGTCATAATGCGTCCTCGCGGCGGAAGGTCACTTTCTACCTTTCATCACACTTGGCTTGGACTGGTCGTGCCCCCTTTTCCTCAACGCCCGCATGTAAACCAAGCCGCTCTCCTCGTCCGTCGGATGTCCAATGCCAGCGACGTATTTGAACTGGTTGGACGACGACCCGCTCTGCGTGCGCACCTTGCCATACACGTCGTAGTCGTAGCGGGCGACGAGGAGGGCATCTGTGCCTTGCGCGTTCGGCTTCACCAGCGCGCGGCAAGAGCCTAAGCCGTCGTAGACGAACCACTCCTTGTTCGTCACGCTCCCCTGACTGTCAAGGTCGGTGCGGCTGATGTAGCCGCTCGGTCCGAGCGTATACCAACTGCTCGTCCCGTCACTGCGGGTTTCGCCAACGACCGTCTGCCCATCGTAGCCGTAGTGCGTCGTCACCTGCTTCGTTCGCCAACCCCGTTGACAAGGACAGCAGGGAAGACTTATAATTGTGATGGCTATCGGTGATAGCACATTCCGATTCGCAATGAGGTGTCATCATGCCAACAACGAAAACCCTGACGGTGCGTCTACCGTTAGACCTCTACCAAGCCAGCAGCGAAGTCGCCAAGCGGCGGCGCATCAGCCTCAACGCTCTGGTGCAAGAGGGCTTGCACGCCGTCATGCGGGCGGAAGACTACGCCCGCCTTTATGAAGCGTTTGGGCAGTTGGGCGAGGACGCGGAACAGTCCGATGTCGAGTTCGCCATTCCCGCCCAATGGGAGGTCGTCCGCCGTGGCGACGCCTAAACCCCAACGTGGAGAGGTCTGGATGGTGAACTGGTCACCCGGGCGCGGCTCGGAACAGACGGGACGCCGCCCTGCTGTGATCGTGCAAACGGACCCTGCCAACCACAACCCCCGATATCCCAACACCATCGTTGTCACCCTCAGCACCAAAGGACGCGACGTGCCTTCGCACGTCCGTGTCGAACCCACTGATGAGAATGGGCTCTCTGCCCCCTCATTCATCAAGTGTGAGCAATTGCTGACCATTAGCAAGGAACGCCTCGAAAAGCGCTTAGGATGCCTCAGCCCCGAGGACCTTGAGAAGGTTGCCGCTGCCTTGCGCATCGTGTTGGCATTATGAGGTCATCGGCGACCAACTCCATCTCCCGTGCAATTGAAAATCACGGCAACTACCGCCCGAAGTCCGTCGGCGCGGATGGGAGGAGACTGCGTCTAACCCGCGCCGGCCGGTTTGGGGGCGTGGTGGGTGTGGTTTCAGCCGCCCGCAATCACCCCACTTATCGTTGTAGGTCTGCGTCATGTTGCTCCTGTAGAGCCTGTCCTGAGCGCAGCCAAAGGATCACGCTTGTCAGCCACGAGAGTTCATCGCAACTGTAGGTTTTTTTCGTCAGCGTGATTGTCATCTCCAAATTGTCAAGGAGCCTTCCCCGCGCAGATGCTCACAAAAGGTTCATCACAACAGCAAACATATAGAGACTCCACGAAGGTATCTCCTCTTTCATCTCGAAGGTATTCGTGAATCTTTGTCCCTTTACCCACCTGTGCCAGCAATACAGAAGGACCAGGGCTGTGCCGAGTCGGAGCAATCCACTCCTCACTCGTTGGAATGGATGAGGAGTCAGAATACGAACTGTTGCTGCTACTGTGCCCATGATAAAGAAGGCAAGTGCTCCCCCTTTTGCCCTGAAATGTCCACATACCAATAGACCGGTGCAATAGACGACAAGAGTGATGCAGTGAATAATATCTCCCCATGTAAGAAATGATCCCACTTGCTTTACTTCCAGGGGATAAGGGAAAAAGGCCGCTATTATACTGGAAAACACGGCGGTCTGGAAGATAATCAACAGGAGTTTTAGGGAAGTATGAGAATTAGTAGTCATCTGGGAGCCTTCCCCCTATGCCCCAC
>JANWYM010000193.1 GCA_025055355.1 Abditibacteriales bacterium | reverse complement strand
TGTATCGGCGGCTGTATGAGACGCAACTGACGATGGTTAATGGTCAATGAACCATACAACCATTAACCATTGACCCTCAACCCTCATTGAAGAAGGACCGTCATCCCGTCTACGATGGTTTGGGCAATCGGCTGCACGGCTGGCGGGCGACGTGGGAGCGCGTTAAGTGCAGCGTGGCGGCGTTCCTGGCGTGGCTGATGCTTTTTCCGCTGTTAAGCACGCTGTTCATCCGTATCAGAGGGGCGGGCAAGGTATGGAGTCGCCTGCGGGAGCGGCGGGGCGCGATTTTAGCCGTGTGGCATGGCACCGCGCTCATTCCCATTTATTGCATGCGCTGGAAATGGCAATACAGCATGGTCAGTCTCAGCCGCGACGGGGAAATCATCAGCCGCTTGTTATGGCTGCTGGGCTGGCGCAGCGTGCGGGGGTCGTCGCACCGTGGGGGGGCGCGCGCACTGCGAGAAGCCGCCCGCGTGCTCAAGGACGGCAACCTGTTAGGCGTGACGCCCGACGGTCCGCGCGGACCGGCGCGCAAAGTGCAGCGGGGCACGATTCACCTCGCCTCCGTCACCGGTTGCCCCATCATTCCTATTGGCACCGGCATCACCTCCTATGTGCAGATGAAGTCGTGGGACCAAGCCCGCTTGCCCTATCCGTTTTCGACAGTGGGGATCTGCGTGGGCGAGCCGATAGAGGTGCCGCCCCATGCCAGCGATGAGGTCATCCGCCAAAAAGCCGAAGAACTCGAACGCGCCATGAATCAGGTGGAACAGGAAGCCGAAGCAATTGCGGGTGCCGCGCAGGCGCTGCGGTTGCACTTGCTCTACAACGCGCTGCTGATCGTGACCATGCCCATCGCCGCCACGTATTATCTGTGGAAAGCCTTAATTCAGGGCAAGACGCGCTACGGCTTCCGGCAGCAGATCGGCTCGTATCGCCACGTCAAGCCCGGCCCCGAAGACCGCCGTCCCCGCGTGTGGGTGCATGCCGTCTCCGTCGGGGAGGCAATGGCAGCGAACCCCATCGTCAAAGAGATTCGTCGGCAGATGCCCTCGGCGTGGATCGTCGTTTCGACGACCACGGATACGGGACAGCAGACCGCCCGCAAACTCATCAAGGAAGCCGACGAGTTCATCTACTTTCCACTGGACTACCTCTGGGCGGTGCGGCGGGCGCTGAGCGCGGTGCAGCCGGACATCTTCCTGACGGTGGAAACGGAGCTGTGGCCGAACATGCTGCACTGCGCCAAGCAGCGCGGCATCAAAATCATGCTGGCAAACGGGCGCGTCTCCGTGCCGCGTCCGCGCTTCAGCGCGCAGTTCCGTCTGTTCTGGCACTGGCTGTTCGGGCGGTTCGACACGCTGGCAATGCGCTCCCCGATTGATGCCCAGCGCGCCCTGCGCCTCGGCGCCGACCCCCAGAAGGTGCAGGTGATCGGCGACAGCAAGTTGGACCAGCCCCTGCGCGCTCTGTCGGAGGAGGAACGCTGTGACTTGCGCCGCGCCCTCCACCTCTCCACCCAAGACCACGTGGTGATCGCGGGCAGCACCCACCCTGGCGAGGAGGAGATGCTGCTCGAGGCGTGGCAGGGCGTGCGCCAGCGGCAGCCGCAGACCCACCTTATCCTCGCCCCCCGCCACATCGAGCGCGTGCCAGACATCGAACGCCTCATCCGCGAGCGCGGGTTCAAATGTGTGCGGCGCACGCAGTTGCATGCAGGAGATGGTTCTGAGGCATGCCAGAACCCCAAAACCCTGCCCCCTGACACTGTCATCATTGTCGACACGGTCGGCGAACTGCTCAAACTCTACGGCGTCGCGGACGTCGCCTTCGTGGGGGGAAGTCTGATCCCACGCGGGGGACACAACGTCTTAGAGCCAGCCATTCAAGGCAAACCCGTGCTGTTTGGACCCTATACGGGTAACTTTCTCAACTCCGTCACCCTGCTCCTCGACAACGGCATCGGCGAGCGCGTGCACAGCGTTGAGGAATTAAAAGAATCTCTCCTGCGATGGCTGACTCATCCCGACCAACTCCATGCCGTGCGCGAGCGGGCGCAACAAATCATGGAGAACAGCCGTGGCGCGGCGGCGCGGGCTGCCAGCCTCATCGTCGCCCTGAGCCGGCAGAATGGGTCAATCGGGCGCTGACCTCGCCCAGCGGCTGACCGCAGGTCTTTAAATCGGTGGGAGTGTTTGGAGCAGCGCAAGGCGTTGCGCGCTTGTCACAACGATGAATCGTCTGACTGCAAACCGTCGGGCAGCGGGGTCGGAGACCCGCGCCGAACGGGACCTGAATCGTTACCGTCATTCTGCGTAGGCTTCCAGCCTGCGCTACGCGGTTTGCGGAGAGACTCTTCCTGAAGGTGAGTGCCCATGAAACACAAACTTCTATGTTTGGTCGTCGCTCTGGGCGGCTGCCTCTTCCTGACCTCCTGCGGCGGTCAGAAGGAGGAAGACGCTGCAGCCCCCACAACCCAAAACGCAAAATCCAAAACCAGCAAGTCCATCACCATCGCCGTCTACGACGGCGGCAAGGACGGTCCGATTTCCGGTCCGCTGTATCACTGGAAAAGTCGGTGGGAGAAGGAGACGGGCTGGAAGTTGAACATCGTGGGCATCCCCTACAAAAACCTGCGCGAGAAAATCTTCAGCGATTTGAAGTTGGGGTTGGGCAAGTATGATGGCTTTATCATTCCCGCCTACTTCTACGGCGATTTGATTGACGGCGACTACATCGTGCCGATTGATAAGTTCATGGGCGATGCCAAGTTTCCCCGCTGGAACCCCCATGAGGTCGTGCCGCGCCTGATGCCCCTGCACAAATGGGGGGCACAAACCTACGGCGTGTCGAACGATGGCGACGGGCAAATCTTCTATTACCGGAAAGACCTTCTGACCAGCCCTCAGTGGCAGGCGGAATACAAAAAAGCAACGGGCAAGCCGATGCCCGTTCCGCCGCAGACGTGGGAGGAAGTTCTAAGCGTCGCCCAGTTCTTCACCGGCAAAGACTTCAGCGGCGATGGGCAGCCCGACTACGGACTGACCTTGAACCTCAAGCCGCAAGACCAGTCGTTCAACAACTTCCTCGCTGTCACCGCCGCCTACGTCGTCAACCCCGGTCCGAAAGTGGACCGCTACCACAACGTTTACTGGTTCGACCCCGAAACCATGGAGCCGCTGATTGATTCGCCCGGTCACCTGGAAGGACTCAAGATGCTCATCGCGCTGTTCAAAACCGCGCCCGCAGCCTGCAAGTCGTGGGGGCTGTCCGACCAGTGGAACCTCTTTCTCAAGGGGGAGGCGGTGTTCTGCTTCACCTTCGGTGACCTCGGACCGTTAGCGCAGGACGTGGAAAAGCAAGGCTCCAAGGTGCGCGGCAAATTGGGCTGTTCCCTGATGCCCGGCAGCAAGCGCGTGTGGAGTTTTGCGAAGAAGCAGTGGCTCACGCTGGACAAACCCAACCGCGTCGGCAACACCTTGGGTGCGTCGTGGCACGGCGTCATCTCCAAGTTTTCCAAGAACCCCGACATGGTCTATCACCTGTTCGCCGCGCACGCCACGCGCCCCGTCCACATCTTCAACTGCACCCACGGCTGGACGGGCATCAACCCCATCATGTCCTACGACTTCGTGCCTCCCTACGGCAACGGCAAACTGGACGACTACGTTAGTGCGGGCTGGGACAAAAGCGACGCGCAGCAATACCTGAACGCTTACTACGCAGACTACCACGCCCCGACTTACCTTGAATACCTTCGCATCCCGCGCACGCTCGACTTCTTCGACGCCCTCGACAAGTGGAGCCTCAAAGCCATCGGCGGCGAGGTCACGCCCGAAGAAGCCTTAAAGAACCTCAAAGCCGAGTGGCAAGCCGTTATTGAGCGCGAGGGGAAAGAGAAGTTGCTGAGGGCGTATCAGGAGTCCATTGGGTATCAGAAGGCTCATCCGTAGTCACGTCTCCTCCTTCACCCGCACGGTCTGCCCCGCCGGCACGGCGTCGAGCGTTTGCACGTTGCCGTTGGGCCATTGAATCTCGATGCCGTCGGCTTGCGGCGCTTTGCCCAAACCGAACGTCAGGCGGCGGTCGCTGGCGGAGAGGTAACTGCTGCCGCTTTTGACGCAGAGCATGAGCGTTTGATGCCCCACCCGCACCCGCACCCGCGCCCCAATCGCGCTGCGATTGCTATGCGTGCCTTCCAAAATCAGGCGAATGTAACCGTTGTCGGTGCGGTTGTCGTTGCGCAGCAAGCGCGGCGCGCCGTTGTTCGTGGTGATGAGCAGGTCGAGGTCGCCGTCGTTATCGTAGTCGCCGAACGCCGCCCCGCGCCCCACGATGCGTTTGCCGACGCCGCTTTCCCTGCCGACCTCCGTGAACGCGCCGCGCCCGTTGTTGTGAAAGAGCAAACAGGGTTCGGCGTAGGTGACGCCGGTGTTGCGAACCTCGATGTCGTCCATGACGTGCCCGTTGCAAACAAAGATGTCCTGCCATCCGTCGAGGTCGTAGTCGAAGAAAAACGCCCCGAAGCCCAGATACATCTGCGACGCGGCGCCGAGTCCGCAGGCGGCGGCGTGGTCGAGGTAGTGTCCCGTTTCGTCCTTGCGATAATAACTCAACTGTTCACCCGCAAAGTTGGTGATGAGGATGGCTTCCTGCCCGCTGTTCAAATCATCCGCTGTGTCAATCCCCATCCCCGCCCGCGCCTTACCCTGTTCGGAAACGGCGATGCCCGCCTCAATCCCGACCTCTTTGAACGTGCCGTCGCCCTGATTGTGAAACAGAAAGTTCGGCTCGGTGTCGTTCGCCACGATGATATCCTGCTGTCCGTCTTGGTCGTAGTCGCAAATCGCCACGCCCAACGCTTTGCTCTTCACGCTGTAGATCCCCGCCGCTTTCGTGACGTCCGTGAAGTGGCTGCCGTCGTTGCGGTAAAGGCGGCACGATTCGCCCTCATATTTTTCCGGCGTGGTGTAGGACTTGTGCACGCCGTCCAGACTCCAGTAAACGTCCGTCTGCGGTGTCCACTTGACGTAGTGACAGACGAACAAATCCAGCCAGCCGTCGCGGTTGTAGTCCACCCATGCCGCGCTGGTCGCCCAGCCCTCTCCCTCGACCCCCATCCGTTCCGTGACGTCCTCAAAGCGTTTGCCCGCCCGGTTGCGCAGCAGCCGCCCGCCGCCCAACCCTGTGACATATACATCGTCAAATCCGTCGTTGTCGTAGTCGCCGACGGCGACGCCCATGCCGTAGAGGTCAACGCGCAGTCCGACGTCACGGGTCACGTCCGTGAACGTGCCGTCGCGGTCGTTGCGATAGAGAACGACGGTGGAAGGTTTAGACGTTTGAACGTTTGAACGTTCCGACGTGCGAACGTCAAGCGGTTTGCCGTTCACGAAGAGAATGTCCAGCCAGCCGTCGTTGTCATAGTCCAGAAACCCGCAGCCGCTACCCATCGTTTCAGGCAGCCACTTCTTCCCCGACGCGCCGTTGTTGTGGCGGAAGCGAATGCCCGCTTGGGTCGTCACGTCCACAAAGCGCACAGCCGGTGGCACATGGGCGGCAGCGGGCATCAGGGGCGCATGACGGCAACCCGCGATGAGGACGAAAAGGAGGGGCAGGAGGAAGTTGGGGAATGGGGAAATTGTTGGTTTCCAGTCCCTCAGTTCCCTGATTCCCGAATTCCCTAATTCGCTATTGGTGAAGAACGTGCTCATGGATGGTCTGCACCTCGCGGTCGTCAAGCGGGTGTTGGAGCAGATAAGGTCCCGTGATTTGCTTGACGGTTTCATCCTCTTTCAGGTAACGGTAAATCGCCTCTTCGCGGCGGGCGTCGGACACGCGGCGAAGTCGTTGATAGCAAAGCATCAGGTTGTAGTGCGCCGAGAGGTCGTCGGGGTCAACGTCCAGCATCCGCAAAAAGGCGCGGCTGGCTTCTGCGTAGCGTCCGCTGAGAAAGTAGCACATGCCAATGTCGAAGTGCAATAACTTATCGCGGGGGAACCGTTCCGCTACAGGTTGCAACACCTTCAAGGCGGCATCATACTGCCCCATCTTGCGCAGGGTTGTGCCCAAGAACGCCTGCGCCTGCGGCGAACGCGGGGCAAGGCGCAGAGCGTCCATGAATTGCGCCCGCGCCGCCAACAAATCCCCTTCCACTAAATACACCCGTCCCAGCCCGATGCGCGAGGGGACATCCGACGGCGACAACTCCATCGCTCGACGAAACGCCCGCGCCGCGCGCGGCAGGTCACCCTGCACAAGTAGTCCGACCCCGTAGTTGTAGAAACGTGAGTGATGGGGGTTAAGAGTTAGCCCGTTGGCCCGTTGGCGCGTTGGCACGTTGAAACCTGCTAACCTGCTAACCTGCCAACCCTCAACCCTGAGACTGGCTTGGGCTTCCGATAGCACCTGCGCCGGCAACTGCGGCACGCGCTTTGTCGCGTCGAACGTCCATCGCGTGGTGTCCACCAGCGCGCCCAACGGCGGCGGACTTTGTCCCCTCGCGCGTCGCCCGGCGAAGACCCAATGGGTGAACCACGCGTTGTATGGACGATAATAGAGTCGCGCCGTCAACGTGAGCGTGCCTTTTGCCTCTTGCGGCACCGTCAGCCGATAGCGCACCACGTCCGACTGCCCCGCCGGGATGGCATGATGATAGAGCGGCGTGACCATGTCAAACAAGTTATTTTTATCAATTCTTTGCCCGGCGCGGTCCAGCGCCACGAGGCGGTAGAAATGAGCCTCTTCGTCCACGAACCCCTTCTCATCACGCCCGCCGCTGTGGAACAGCGTGCGCCCCGTCGCATCGGTGACTTTGAATTCCAACCAGACCTCTTTGATGTCGGTCTTGCCGGTGGGAAAGTCATGCCCGACGCCACGGTTGTGAACGACCACGTCCACCACCACTGATTCACCGGGGCGCACAGACGCCCCGTGCAGGGGCGCAATGAGTTCCTCCTCCCGCGAGTGGGGCTTCATCCGCCGCAAAGCAAAGACGTCCACTGTCACCGCACGGTTCATACGGTTCATGGAGCCGTGGAGTTCATGAACCCCATGACCTCGTGAACCCATAAACCCCCCCTGGTGCGCGTCATGGCAGTCCTGACATCGCTGCGGTTTCGCAGGCGGGAAGAAGCCGTGAACGGAGTTGCCGGAGACGAAACTGTTCTGCCAATCGCCATACTCATCCAGCCCGCGCAGGAACTTATAATGGTTCTGCGGCACGTTGTAACTGAGGCGGTGACAACTGGAGCAGAACTCAGATGTGTCATGCAAGCCGCGCTTGAAAAACGCTTGTTGATGCGGGGCGGGGCGCACGCGAATCAAAAACCCGTGCAGCCAACGCAGCGCTGGCTGCGGGTGCCCCGCAAAGGGATACTCCGAAGGCAGCGTGATTTCATACCGTCCATTCCCGGTCAATTCCTTGACGCGGGTAGTGGCGTGGCAGGTGAGGCAGTTAACGCC
>JANWYM010000192.1 GCA_025055355.1 Abditibacteriales bacterium | reverse complement strand
ATCCGCTAAATCCGTTACCGAAATCCCTTGACAGTTACCGTTGACAGCATCCTACTTGGGGGATTTCCTGACGAAACCTCCATGATACTCGGAATATCTAAATGGCAGACATGAGGGATGGACATTCCCCAAGGCAGCGTTCGTCCACCCGTGCCCTCCCCTCCCTTGGGGCATTGTGTCGTCGTTACAACAACTGCACGCGGCTTTGTGGGAACTAAGAACCACTCAAGGTCGTCAGCCCGGCCGTCGTTGGTCATCTGAGAAGGAATATGGTTGAGGTTACACCCCTGCAATCCGTGAACGCCTCGGAACAGCTGTGGGGATGGCGCGAGGAGTGGCGCGTCTTCTGGCGGTTCTTTCGCTATTGCACGCCTTATAAAGACAAAATCATCCTCATCGTGCTGTTGATGTTCGTCGCCGTGCCGCTGGATCAGTTCAGCGTCTTCCTCAGTCGCTACCTCGTGGACGAAGTGCTGCTCAAGCCGGGCTTGGCGGTGGACCACCGCATCGTCATGATGCTAACCGTCATCGGCTTGCAAGCCGGCTTGTGGGTGGCCTCGCGCCTCTTCTACTTCACGCGGCAAATCATGAGTTACTACACGGACATGCGGGTGACCATCTACTTGCGCAAGATGTTTTACGACCACCTGCACCGCCTCGACATCAACTTCCTCCGCTCGCGTCCCGTCGGTGAACACATGTATCGCAACGTCGCCGACATCGGCGGCGACCTCGTTTCGATGGTGACCACCTATGTGCCGGAGATGGTCAACCATATCTACCAGATTCTCTGGGCTGCCGTGCTGTTGAGCATCGTCGACTGGCACATCACCATGTTCATCTTGCTCTACATCGTGCCGTGGACGTTCCTCTCCTTCTACCTCTACACGCGTCTGCAGCGCACCCGTTGGGAGTTGAAGCGCGAGGAACAGCGCGTCACGGCGCTTCTCAATGACGGCATCGCGGGGGCGAAAACTGTCAAAGGCTTCGGGCGCGTCGCTATGCAAACCCGCAAGTATACCGCCCAACTCATCCGCCGCCAGCGGGTGCTGCTTAAGTATTACTTTCTGTCCATCCTCACGAACGATTACGTGCTGTGGGTGCTGACGCAGGTGCTGAATTACGGCTTGTGGCTCTACGTAGCCTATCAAGTGTTGATGGGACATCTGAGCATCGGCGAGTTCTCCGTCACCCTCGCCCTGCGGGACCGCTTTGAAATCCCCCTGCAGCAGTTCGTCTTGAAGATGCAACAGGTGCGGCTCGCGCTCGTGCCCGCCCAACGCATGTTGGAAACGCTGGACGTGCCCCCCGCTATCACCGACCCGCCCGATGCTGCGCCGATGCTGCCCGTGCAGGGCAAGATTGAGTTCCGTCAGGTCACGTTCGCTTACCTGCCCGGGCAGCCCGTGCTGAAGAACGTCTCCTTCGTGATTCCACCGGGGACGACGGCGGCGTTCGTCGGACCCAGCGGCAGCGGCAAAAGTTCCATCCTCTATTTGCTGCTGCGCCTGCAGGAGCCGCAGGCAGGTCACATCCTGGTGGACGACGTGGACGTGCGCACCGTTAAAATCATCACCCTGCAAAAGCAGTTGGGCGTCGTGCTGCAAGATACCTTCTTGTTCGGCGGGACGGTGGCGGACAACATTCGCTACGGCAAGTTGGACGCGACAGATGAAGAGGTCATCCGCGCCGCGCAGTTGGCGGAACTTCACGACTTCATCGCCAGCCTGCCTGAAGGTTATGAAACCGACTTGGGGGAGGGGAGCAAGTTATCGGGCGGGCAAAAACAGCGACTCGGCATCGCCCGCGCCTTGGTGCGCGACCCGCGCGTGTTGATTTTGGACGCGCCCACCGCCAACCTCGACACCCGCGTCGAAGCCGCCATCTTTCGCACCCTGCGCCGTCTGCGCCAGGGACGCACGATGCTCATCATCACCCAGCGGCTCGTCAACGTCACCGACGCGGATATCATCTACTTCGTGGACAACGGCGAAATCGTGGAGCAAGGGACGCACGAAGCGCTGCTGGCAAAACGCGGCGCGTATTGGCGCATGTGGCAGGAGCAGACGCGAGCAGCAGCGTGAAACGTAATCTGTAATCCGTAATGCGTCATACGCAAGATGGGGCTGCTTGACGCATTACGGATGACCAACCCTGATGGAAGAACCCATCACCCGATCCGAACTCATCGCACCCGTCGAGACCGAGGAAGCGGAGAAGGAGACTCCGCCACCGATGGCGGTGGTTCCGTTCGTCCGCCCGAAGCGCAGTGAGGTCGCTCTCTTCTTTCATTTCCTGCGCTGGGTGCTGCCCTACTGGCGTCCGTGGGTGCTGCAACTGCTGCTCAACATCATCTGGGTCACCCTCAGCGTCATCCCGCCGTGGTTCAGCAAGTTTCTGATTGACGACGCCTTCCCCAACAAGGACCTCGCGCTCGTCTATCGCATCTTTCTGGGGCTGGTGGGCATGTTGTTGTTGAGTCGCTTCATCGGCTCGGCGCGGTCGCTGCTGAATTACTACATTGACGTTCGCGTCGCGCTGGATTTGAAGCGCAAGTTCTTCCATCATCTGATGCGGCTCTCGATGACCTTTCACCAGCGGCGCCCCGTCGGCGAGCACATGTTCCGTGCCAGCGGGGATATTGACGCGGTGATGACGATGATCACTGACGACCTGCCGGAGATGGTGCGCGCCACCTACGAGTTCTTTCTTATCCTCGCGTTCACGACCTTCCTCGACCCGGTGGTGACGGCGCTCATTCTACTCTACACCATCCCTTACACCCTGCTGGCGCACAAACTCGCCAGCATCGTGCGGCGGTTCGACCGCGAGCAGCGCGAGAAGATCCAAGCGCGCGACGCGGGGATGCAGGAGGGCGTGGCGGGCGCGATGGTGGTCAAAACTTACGGGCGGCATTTCCACGAGGTGTGGCGCTATGTCCACCTGACCGTCGAGGTGTATCGCGCCAACTGGAAACGCTGGTGGAGCGAACGCGCCCGCGAGCATCTCACCGGCGCGTTTCTACCGTGGCTAAAAACGCAGTTGGTGCGTGTGTATTTCTTCCTCAAGGTCTGCACGGGCGAGTTGAGTTACGGCATGGTGTTTCCCATCACCAGTTACATGGACCGCCTGACCAACCCGATTCAGCAAATCGTCAATTACCTCCAGCAAATTCGCATTGCCATGATTCCCGCCGAACGCATTCTGGAGACGACGGACGTGGCACCGAGCGTGGTGGACGCGCCCGGAGCGCAGCGCATGCCGAAACTGCGCGGCGAGGTGCTGTTCGACAACGTGGCGTTCCACTACGAGGACGGACAGCCAATTCTGCGCGGGGTGAGTTTCGCGGCGCAGCCGGGGCAAACCATCGGCATCGTCGGGCACAGCGGCGCGGGGAAAAGCACGGTGGTCAACCTGCTGCTGCGCCTCTACGACCCGCAGTTCGGGCGCGTGCTGGTGGACGGCTACGACCTGCGCACGGTGAAGATGAACTCCTATCAGGAGCAAATCGGGCTGGTCATGCAAGAGACTTACATCTTCGTCGGGACGATTCGGGAGAACCTGCTGTTCGGCAACCCGTTCGCCACCGACGAGGAGATGGAGGCAGCGGCGAAGGCGGCGGAGATTTACGATTGGGTCATGGCGCAGCCGCAGGGCTTCGACACCGAACTCAACGAGGGCAGCCGCCTCTCGATGGGACTCAAGCAGCGGCTGGGCATCGCCCGTGCCATCATCCGCGACCCCGCGCTTCTGATTCTGGATGAGCCGACCTCTTCGCTGGACATCGAGACCCAAAAGCGCGTGCTCGAAACGCTGCGCCGCGTCAGGCAAGGGCGCACGACGTTCATCATCTCGCACCGCCTCAACGCCGTCGTGGACGCCGATGAAATTCTTGTTATGGACGCAGGGCGCATCGTCGAACGCGGCACGCACAGCGAACTTATGCAGCACAGCGGGCTTTACGCCGAAATGTATCGGCTGTTTTACGGCGTGGCTCATGGTTAATCGTTAATGGTTGATGCTTGATGGAACGGACTTCGTTGACCATTAACCATCAGCCATTGACTACTTGTTATTATGTCAACCCACCTGCCCAACATCCGCGCCCCGCGCCGCAAATGGCTGCGGCGGTTCATTGCCAAGTATATTGGCTACGTCGAGGTCATCGGCTACCTCTTTGTCGTGGTCGCCGTCGCGGGCATCGTCACCTGCTGGTTTGTGAAGGTGGACGATACAGCGAAAGCCGACGCCACGCCAGCCATCAAGCCGCGCACCGCAGTCGTCAAGGACGACCAGCACGATGTGGTCGTTGTGAAGGTTTTAGTGGACAATCACGCGGCGGTGAAAGCCGGGCAACCGCTGGTGCGCGTGTGCCGTGACCCCCAATCGGGGGACCTTGACACATCGGAGGCTAACTTAGTGGAGATGACTGCTCCCATCGCCGGCGTGGTGGACGGCGTGAAAGACCTCGAAGGAAAAGTGATCCCCAAGGGCAAGGACATCTGCCGCGTGCTGGACTTCAACGACTTGTGCCTCACCGTCAAACTCATCGGCGAGAACGTGCCCAAGGCGCGCGTCGGACAGAAGGCGCACATCGAGATCCTGCCTGACTACGGCAGGCTGCCGCTCTACGTGCGCGGCACGGTGGTGTGGGGGAGGTTCGACAAGCAGCACGTGCAGTTCAACGACTTACTGGACGACGCCGATAAGGAGGCAATCAAAAAGCAACTGGAAAGCGCCACCATCACGCTGCGCGACGATATCCCGCTGACGTTTACGGACATTCTGAATTTGTGGGTGGACAGCACCCTCACGCCGCAGGCGGTTGCGAACGGCGCGCCGTCGGCGACGGCGACAATCCCTGTTGAAACGCTGGCACATCTTAATCCCTTGCAAGGCACGTTGATAGAGGGCAAGCACACCGGCAAAATGGAACTGCGCGACGTGCCTGAGGACGTCAAAGAGGAACTGCGCCGCCGATTGCTGCAAAAACTGCAAGGCAAAGTTGTCCTCGCCAATGACCGACCGTTTCGCGTCCAAGACATTCAGGACCTCCGCCCCGCCATTCAACTCAAAATCGAAACGCTTGACCCGACGGAAACGGCAGAGGAGTTAGAGCGCAAGTTGCGGAACGCTCGCGTGGCGGCGAAGATTGAGCGGTTCTACGAAGGCACAGTCCAAATCAAAGACCCGCCGCTGGAACTCCGAACGCTGGTGCAAAAACTGCATCTGCAGGACAAGCCTATTGACATCAAAACCAACGTCTGGGTCGTCGTCGCCCAGCGGCGAGTGGCGATGCTGTTGTTCAGGCGGTAATACCGCAGATGCGATAGATGGACGCGGAGGTTGTCTGCCACCTTCTCCGCGTCCGTCCATTCAATCAGCGGTATCAAAAGGAGCGTGAACGTTGGCAGGCATCCGTCCTTTCTCATCCGCTTATCTTCAATCCCTCGCCCGACGTCTCTTCATCGCCGCCGGCACGCCGCCTCACATCGCGGACACGGTGGCGGAGATCCTAGTCAACGCCAACCTGGCGGGGCATGACTCGCACGGCGTGCTGCGCGTCCCCGCGTATCTGAGCGGCATCGAAAAAGGCGCGATTGTGCCGAGCGCGGAGCCGGAGGTGGTGCAGGAGACCGACACCACGTTCATCTGCGACGGCAAAAACGGTTTCGGGCATTACATCGCTCGACGGGCGATGCAGCGGGCGATTGAGAAGGCGGAGGAGGCGAACCTCTGCGGTGTGAGTTTGCGGCGCACGGGGCATATCGGGCGGTTGGGTGAGTATGCGGAGCAAGCGGCGCGGGCGGGTTGCATCAGCCTCATCGCGACGGGAGGCGGCGGGCGGGGCGGTGGGTGCACCGTGCCGTTCGGCGGCGCGAAGGGCGCGCTGGGGACGAACCCGATAGCCGTCGGCGTGCCGACTGGCGACGGCGCGCCGTTCATCATTGACTACGCCACGAGCATGATTGCCGAAGGCAAAATTCAAGTCGCCCGCAGCCAAAACGCCGACCTGCCCGCCGGCTGCATTGTGGACAAACACGGGAACCCCAGCGTGAAGTGGGCGGACTTCTACGATGGGGGCTTTCTGCTCCCGTTCGGGGGACATAAGGGCTACGCCCTGTCGCTGCTGATGTGTCTGTTAGGCGGGTTATCGGGCCACTTCAACGTCGAGCGCGGTGCGATGGGCGGCACGTTCATGCTGGTCATCAACGTCAGCGCGTTCACGCCGCTGGACGATTACCAACGCGCCGTCCGCGCCTTCCTCAACGGCATCAAATCCACGCCCCCCGCCCCCGGCTTCAACGAGGTTCTCGTCCCCGGCGACTTTGAGCACCGCTTCCGCGTTCACCGCCGCGCGCACGGCATCGCACTGCCAGACGCGATTTATCGGCAGATTGCGGAGTGGGCGAAGAAGTTGAAGGTGGCGTTAGAGGAGGACGAAGGATGACAAAACACGCGCACCAACTGACCGCTGGGTTGGTGATGCTCATGGCGTTCAAAGTCGGCTGGAGTCAAGCAAGACATTATCACATCGCGTGCAGTGGTGCAGCCGCAGGGGGTGCGTTCAACGGGCAACGGTAGGACGTGGAGCGCGCCGTTTGCCATCGCCGACGCCGTTCGCAAGGAACTGGAAGTGTTCTCTGCTTTGCAGAGGGAAAGGGCTGACCTTAGACCCGATGTTTTCAGAGGGATCATCCATGTCCCCGGGGGACACCACGCCGGATGGAAATCGTCCTCGTCGTCCCCATCCTCATCGTCGTCGTTTGTGAGGTTCGAGAACGAGGACGAGGAGGAGGACGACGACGATCTGGGAGGGAGTTACACGGTGAAGCGCAAAAGCCTCGTCATTCCATCCCTGCTATGCCTGACCATCTCCACGTGGGCAACCGATAACCTCCTCATCGTCCACATTAAGAGGGGAGGCGATGCGCTCAACAGATCAACCAGGCTGGAGGAGAAGAAAATGGAAGTGACGATAACTAAGAAATACCTGAACATCCCCGTGAAAACGGGCGCGCCCAAACGGCGCCTGAGCCTGGTCATTGACGGCAAAGCGGTGCGGGAGTTTGAAGTCGAACTTGCCCCCGTCAATCCTGATTTTTGGGCGTTTTTGGACGTCAGCGCGTTCAAGGGAAAGAAGGCAACGCTGCATCTTGACCATGCGCCGGAGAACGCGGCGGGATTGAACGCTATCGAGCAGAGCGACGACATCAAGGGCGCGGAGGACCTCTACAAGGAGAAACTCCGCCCGCAGTTTCACTTCACCACGCGGCGGGGATGGCTTAACGACCCGAACGGGTTGGTTTACTACAAGGGCGAATACCACCTGTTCTATCAGCATAACCCCTACGGCTGGAACTGGGGCAACATGCACTGGGGGCATGCGGTCAGCAAGGACCTCGTGCACTGGCAGGAGTTGCCCGTTGCCCTCTACCCGCGCGCGTTCGGCGACTGGGTGTTCTCCG
>JANWYM010000191.1 GCA_025055355.1 Abditibacteriales bacterium | reverse complement strand
GTTGGGGGGGGCGCCCCTCCCCCCCCTCCCTGGGGGGGGGTTGGGGGCTGCCTGGCCCCCACCGCCCCTACTCTCCAAAGCCTTCTCCCTCGTGTTGCCCTCATCGCAACCACCCATATCGCCCCAGCAGTCCCGTGACGAGGACATCGAGCAACCCCGCCCCCCAAACCCATCCAATGATAACTGCCCAGTGTTAACCAGCGACTTCGGCGAGGCGGTAGGGCTGCCATGACTTCCGCCGCCGAATCACCAACGCGGCGAGAACCACCCCGGCTATCCCCCCACAGAACCCGCAAACAACCCCAACTGCCCATTTTTATGGCATACGTCACGCTCAACATCTCGCCCCGGTCTGAGTAGGTGTAGGTGTAACTCCCCGTCCCGTAGATAGCGTCCGCTGACTGTCCCTCTGTTGCATCTGCACCAGCCGCATGGCGGCATCGTAGCCGAACGTGGTTGGCGGGTTCACAGGTTGGCAGGTTGGCAAGTTAGAACGTGCCAAAGTTCCGACCGGCCAACGGGTGATGGGGTTAGTTGGTGTAGCCGTATTGCCGCACGCCGTTGAGCGCGTCGGTGATTTGCAGCACCTTTGCCCGTCCTGTCGTAGTCGAACGTCTTCGTGTTCTGCAAGGCATCGGTTATCGTGTGCCGCCGCAGTACCCCCATCAGGTCGAACTCATACACGAACCGCCACACCAGCCGCGCTGCCTCCCCGCGCCCGCGTCGCTGATAGAGGACGCCCAGCAACAGTTGCGCCCGCGTCTGCTCAAAGCGGATGAATGAGTCGGGCGACAGCAGGGCGGGCGACGAAAAGGGCAAAACGCAAAAGTTTAGTTAATGCAATTCATAAATCCAGAAGTCCTTCGTCTTCACACGAGGCGTCGCGTGGTCCTGCAAGTATTGCCGCGTTGCGTCGTCCCATTGGAACGCCTGGGGGTGCGTCACGACGAGATAGCGCGCGCCATGGGCATGATATTGCTTCAGCCGTTCCACGCTCCACTGCTGCGGTCGCAGGTGCCAGCCCTTGCGGTAGGCGTAATAGAGCAACTCAGGTTCGCCTGGGTCCGCTGCCAGCACGAGCGCGGAGCGCGGAGCGCGGCGATTGAGTTCATGCGCGGCTTTGAGAAAAGCGTCGTCCACGCGATACCACGGCGCCACCCAAATCAGCGGAACGGCGAGAGATACCATCGCCGTCGTGATGATGAGTTTGCTGGCGCCCTGTCCGCGAACGTCCGTCAGCCCTTTGCCAAAGAAGATAGAGGCAATCGGTAGGATGGGCAGGTAGTAGTAGTAGTGAACCTTGCTCATCGGCGCAGTGGCAACAATATAGATGAGAACGGCGATAAGCCAGATGTGAAAGAACCGCATCGGTCGTTCGCGCAGAGATGTTATCACTGCCAGTCCGGCGATGAGTAACACCATCGGAGAGAGAACGACGAGCGCAAACCGCGTCAGTAGTTCCGTCCATATCTGACCGCCCAACACATCGCGCCATGAAACAAATGCGCCCTGCCCGCTGAGGTTGAAGGCGATGCCCGTGAGGCTCGCCAAGCGGTAAGCGTGAGCATACCAAAGAGCGGGAATCATCAGCGCGATGGCGGCAAACGTCCAGACCTGCGGCTCCTTCCAGAAACGTCTGCCGAAGCGCTGTGCGAGAAGGTAGCAGGAGGGCAGTAACAGGTAGGCGCAGGTCAGTTTCACGCCGAGCGCCAGCCCGAGAAACAATGCAGCCGCCTTTAACTGACGGGGGCTGCCGCTGACCTGCCAACGCCACAGCATCCACACGCACAGCATTGAGAGGAGCAACATCAGCGATTCGGGCTGAACGTTGCGCGTGAAGAACACGCCCATGGGCTGGAGGGCGAAGCACAGCGCGGCGTAGAACGCGCCGCGCGGGGCAATGACTTCTCGGGCGAGGGCGTAGAGAACCACCGTCGCACCCACCGCGCACAGCATCGCCATCGCCCGCGCTATCCACTCGCGCACGCCCGTCACGGCATACACGGTTGCGACCATAAACGGATAAAGCGGTAGTTCACAGCCGACGTAACCGGGACCATCGCCGCCCACATCCACTTGCGGGAACAGAAATCGCAGCCCGTTCTCAGCGTAATTGCGCGCGATGGATGCGGTCGCCGTTTGTCGCCACGCATGGGCATCCAGCAACGGAGCGGTGAGGCACGGCAATCGAGCGAGAAGCGCCACCGTTAGCAGCGTCCACAGTCGCCAGTCCATCGTTCGACCTTGATATGCCCGCCACACTCCGTCGCTTGCGCACGTCCATCCCTCCGTGACGCTCATCATTCCATTGCCCCGTAACGGCTGGCGATTCACGTCTGTCAGATTTCTACCACAGCGCATGAATGCGTATGAGATGTATCGGCAATCGGACGGATGCCTTGCAGTGTCTTGACAGAACGTCGCGGACGATTTAAGATGGAATGGACGATTTCGGTCAACAGACGAGTCGTCCATGAACCGGACGGTTCATCACGCCAGATGAAAATCGTCATCGTCCTCGTCGTCGGTCGTTGTTTGAGGTGCGAGGACGAGGACGACGACGAGGACGATTTTCGAGGGAGGAGATTCGTTGAAACGGGCTGTTTTGGGGACGCTTCTCATTGTGGGTTTTGCCCTGTGGGTCATGAGAAGAGGACGGGCGGATGACCCGAAGACGGTGCAGGAGATGACGAAGGCGTTTCAGTCGCAGGCGTGCCTTGCGTGTCATGGGGACATTCACAAGGAGTGGTTGGCGTCGCGGCACGCCCTCGCGTGGAAGAGTCCAACTTACAAGGCGGCGCGGCAGCGGCTCGGTGCGGCGAAGGCGGCGAAGGAGTGCGACCACTGCCACGCCCCACAGCCGATTTACATCACCGGCATTGACAAGATGCCCAAACTGCGGGCGGAGGATCGCGATTCGGGTGTGAACTGCCTGACCTGCCACCTGGACGCCGACGGGGCGATGCGCGGTCCGCACGGTGGCACGAGTCCATTTCACAAGACCAAAGCCGACCCGACCCTCAAAAGCGTGGACACCTGCGCGCCCTGTCACGGTCAGCCGTCCGTGCCGCAGCACGATGAGGTCACGGAGTTCAAAAAAGGGCTGGGCAGCAAGGGTATCACCTGCCACACCTGCCACATGCCCGCCATCGAACGGCAAGCCGGTCTGGGCGAGAACGTGCCAAAACGGATGAACGGTCAGCACACCTGGCCTGGCGGATACACGGATGAGATGGTGAAAAACTCGGCGACGGTGCGCACACACGTCGAGGACGGCAAGGTGACAGTGCGCGTCACTAACAACGCCGGTCATCCCCTCCCCGGCGCGCCCTATCGCACGCTCGTGTTATCCGTGCGCGTGACGGACGATAACAACAAGACCGTCCTCAACAAACAGGAAACGTTCTTCAAGTCGCCCAACCCGCAGCAGCAATCCGCCAACAAGCGCATCGGAACGGGCGCGACTTACACTTTCTCCGCTCCTCTCTCAGCGGATAGCGGGACAGTGAAAGTTCAACTCGTCTATCAGCGTCACGACCCCGCCGCCCTCCCGACGCAGGGACAGCGTATCGTGATTGCAGAGCAAGAGGAGCAGTTCTGAGGACCTAAACTTTTGCGTTTCGCGCTTCTTTCTCCCCACTGCAGCAAAACGCAAAAAACGACAAACGGAGTCAAAACGTAGGATGGGCGTCTCGCCTGTCGTGGTTGTGTCGGGCGAGACGCCCATCCTCCTGCAAAAAAAAACTGGGACACTTCAGCGCGGGTGGGATTACCTATCTGTGGAAGGGCATGAATTGACGAAAAGGCGCATCCGACATGACGGAGCGACGTCCGCTTATCACAATAAATGCGGCACAGGGTTTATTGGCGCGAGTGGCAGCACGCGACGAGGACGCCGTCGCGGAGTTCTACCACACTTACGCGGATGCCGTTTTTCGTTTCATTCGCCGTCGCATCAATGCCCCGCGCGAGGATGCGGAGGAGTTGACGCTCGACACTTTCCTGTCTGCCATTCAGTTAGCCCGCACGTTTGAAGGACGTTCCAGCGTGTTTGTGTGGTTGTGCGGCATCGCCAAGATGCGCATCGCCCGTTACGTCCGCGACCATTCTCGCCTGAAGCAGATTCCTCCGAACCGTCTCATTTATCACGATGAGGAAACGCTGCGTCTGTTTCAGGAGGCGGCGATGAGCGTGGATTTCCCGCAGGAGATTCTTGAGCGCGTTGAGGCGCAGCAGTTGGTGCGCGTGATGATGAACTCGCTTTCGGAGGACGAGCGTGAAGCGCTGCTGCTGCACTACGTCGAACAGATGAGCATAGCAGAAATCGCCGAGATGCTCCACCGCTCGGAGAAAGGGGTGCGCAACTTACTGAGCCGCGCCAAGCACAAGGCATTGCAGCGCGCGGAGGCGTGGAGGCAGCGACAAGCCTATGAGTGAGAAAACCTTACGTGCAGAACTGGAACAACTCCTCTCAGGGGCGCCGAGGCTCCGCAACGCGCCGCTTGACAACGGCAGCGCGCCAGAGTCCGTCGCCGAGCGCAATTTGCGTCGGATGCTGCAAGCGACTTACGGGCTGGCAGATGAGATGCTTGCACCTGAGACAGCTAACGCCATGCTGGCGGCTCTTTTGCGCGCGACGAACGGTCAACCCGTTGCCCAGCATCGCGCCGACGTGAACGAACATCCCAACGGTTGGCACGCATCGTCACTGATGAGGGGAGTAACCACGCCCGCCCCTGCCCCCAAGTCGTCCCTGCGGTCTCGTCTTGCGCCGCGTTGGTCGCCGCGGCTGGCGGTGCTTCTCTCACTCCTCCTGCTATTAGCCGCCGTTGCCGGCGCGATGTGGCTGCCACGATGGCTGGGCAACGACCCGAGCGGCGAGGTTACATCCCATCTGATAGGGGGAACGAAAAAAGGCACGCCGGGGTTGGCTCCTTTGTTCGTGCCGTTCCCTGAGGGGCAACAGGACAAATCTTGTGGCATCCCCTTAGATGACAAAAGCAATCCCACACCGTCGGCTTCTCAACCCACTCCTCCCCAGACTCGCCTGCCGTCTCTCCCCAACGCTGGGTCGTCGCGCAGGTGAGTCGGGCAGTCCGTGCGGCGGTGGAGGCTATCATCCTTTATATTTCATCCCCACCGCCGCACGGTTTCTCTTACCTCTTAGGGGATCTGCTGTAAAACTGGTCGCGTTTTCCCCGTTCGGCTTGAGTTGCTGACCTCCCCGTTGTGTTTGAACGCAGGTCCCACTACATTTCAGGATGTCTGTCAATCGTGCTTGACAATCTTTTCCTCCTTTGCTATCATGATGCATCATACATTTGATGCGAGGATCACGGGGGGCATCATGCGCCGACTCATTGCAACAGGAGCGATGTTAGTGGCGATGAGTGCGATAAGTGTATGGCAGGCGTCTCCCGCCACCGCGCAAGTTGCCACTGTTACGTTTGCTGAAGGAGTCGTTGAACATTATACCGCAGGCGCTAAGGTCTACCAAAGAACGCGCGTCGGCACCTCCCTCAACCCTGGCGACCGCCTCCGCACCGGCAAGCGCAGCCGCGCTGAGATTCGCTTCACCAACAACAACGTGGTGACGCTCTCGCAACTGTCAGAGTGCCTCATCCATAACGTGCGTGACATGGACCTCGCTCGAGGGCGGATGCGGGGAGATTATGTCTCCGCCGCCCGCGTGCGCGCCGGGGCGACCGTTGCCAGCGTCGCAGGCAGCAGTTTCGTGATGACTGTCACGGTGGTTGGGAATGTGGCGGTGGTGGATGTCCTGTGGACCGAAGGTAGCGGCACCCTCTTTACCCCACAAGGGCGGCGGGATCTGCGGGCAGGACAGGGTGTGCGGTTCACACAACCGCTCCCGCCTGAGGGGACGACGCCAGAGGATATTGTCAACAGTTCACCCGACCAACCCATCCCGCCTGACGTGGGGCAGCCGCTGTCTGCGCCCCCTCCTGATTGGGTAGACCTCACCGTTGACCCCCAACTGGGTGGCACCATCACCGGTGCGGAGGTCTCCAATCAGGCAGGCAGCGGTCAGCAGGTCCTTCAACGTCTCGACAACATTAACACTCAAAGCGCCCTTGAAAACAGCCTGCAGCAGGGTGCAGGAAGATTAGCGGTAGCGCCACCTGAGCCGCGCATTCGCATTCAGCCGCCGCCCCCTCCTCCGTCCCTCGAGCGGTCAACCATGACGGCGAATTCCGTCGCGGGGGGACGGGCTACCCCAAGAGCGCGACGGCGGATTCTGCCGCAGAGCGACGGGCTATTCGGCAGGCGAGCGGAGAAGGACATCGGGCTGGCAGGGACGCCCGCCCCTACTTTCGCCGCGCGCGGGGAGGCGAAGCGGATGCTCATGGCAGCACCGCCCCCTATTACCGCTGCGCCCGCTGAGGGGATGGCGCCTTCTTACTTCGCCCCGCGCTTTGACGGTGACCTCTTTCTGTTTGTGGGCGAAGGTCCGGCGCGGATGGTGAGCGCGCGAGTGCGCGAAAAGGGTGTCCTCAGTGGCGTCTTCTGGGAGTTCGCTGTGTCGGGGGCGGAGTTCTTCAGTCTGCAGGAGAACCGCCACCGCAGTCGCACCTCGGTCACTGACGCCCGCGTCGTCATCCGCAGCAAGCGCTGGGGGGAGTGGAGCATCGGACGGCAGCGCTTCCTCAAAGGTCCGGTGCAGAACACCCTCATCGGCACTCTGATGCGGCAGGGCGGACGCGACATCCAAGACGCCGTTCTCTGGTCGCCCCGTATGCGCAACCGACGTTTCAACCTTGACCTCGCTTACATCTTCGATGCTTTCCCGGCGGGGCTGCCGACCGCCGTCAGCGGCACGCAGCCCGGAGCATACGCCCGTTTGCAGTATCAGGCGAACGTCGGCACGTTCGCTATCAACGCTGCCCGACACTCCCTGGGGCAGCGGGCAGGCGTTTCTCTCGACTTTGCGGTGCCTCTCATATCCCGCGAAGTGGACTTCTACGGGGAAATCGGCAAGGACTATCGCGCCCGCGACCTTCGCACCGTCGGGGTTTACTTCCCCGGTTTGTTTCAGCGGGCGGACTTAGATTTGTTCATTGAATACACGCGCTTGAGCGATTTCGGGCTGTCCAATCAACTCCTTGTGCGGGCTTACAAAAAAGTGACTGACCGCCTCGCCGTTGTCGTCGCCGCTGATAAATCTGGCGGGCAGAAGGTGCGGTGGGGAGCGGGGGTGGCGATTGGTTTGCGATGATGGTGAACCTCCCCCAACCCCTTCTTGGTAAGGAGGGGAGTTATGAGGCAACCCCTCCTTGGTAAGGAGGGGAGTTATGAGGCAACCCCTTCTTGGTAAGGAGGGGAGTTATGAGGCAACTCCTTCTTGGTAAGGAGGAAAGTTGAAGGCAACCTCTCCTGGGTAAGGCGGGGAGTTTTCGGGATAGGCTCTTAGCAAGGAAGGGTTGCCTTCAACTCCCCTCCTTACCAAGGAGGGGTTGGGGGAGGTTCAAAACGGGGGCGACAAT
>JANWYM010000190.1 GCA_025055355.1 Abditibacteriales bacterium | reverse complement strand
ATATGACTCGCGTAGAGACCGTCGTAGGCGGACGCTACTTTTGCCAGTTCGATGATTTCCTCCGTCTTCGCAAACGTGCCGGGCAGATAAATCAGTCCCGTCGAAAGCCCCACCGCTCCGTCCTGTATCGCCTGCTCGACCAGTGACTTCATCCTCGCCAGTTCCTCTTCGGTCGGCGGACGGTCGAACGCTCCGCCCATCGCGCTGCGCCGCACGGTGTTGTGACCGATGAGCGTGGCGACGTTGACGGAAACTTGCGTCTCTTCAACGCGCCGCAGAAACTCCGCCACGTTCACCACCGACCCGCCGCAGTTGCCCGTCACGATCGTCGTCACGCCCATGCGCACGAAGTTTTCCGCGCGCGGGTGGGACACCACATTCTCCGCGTGCGTGTGAACGTCAATGAAACCGGGCGCGACCATGAGCCCTTTGGCGTCCACTGCTGTCGTTGCCGTGCCTGACACTCTGCCGACAGCGACAATGCGCCCGTCCTTCACCGCCACGTCCGCGAAATACGCGGGATTTCCCGTGCCGTCTATGACGCGCCCGTGGCGGATGATGAGGTCGTAGTCCTGCGCGCGGGCAGCGGAGAGAAAGAAGAAGGTGAAGAGCAGAAGAGCGTTTCTTGTCATCATCCAACGGTTTAACGCTTGGGATAAAATCCCGACCGCTTTCGGGCGTCCAAAGCGACTTCTAAGTTCACGTTTCACTCAATCAACCGCAACTGCTCCGACATCGCCTTCGACAGCGGGTACCCCAGATGCTCATACGCCTTGCGCGTGGTGCGGCGTCCCTGTGGGGTGCGGGCAAGGAAGCCGATGCGGAGCAGGTAGGGTTCGACCATATCCTCCAAAGTGTCGCGGTCTTCGTTTAACGTCGCGGCGAGGGCTTCGATGCCCACCGGTCCGCCGTCGTAGGTCTCGATGATGGTGCACAGCAAAGCGTGGTCTAACCTATCCAACCCGAGGGCATCCACGCCCTCCAACCGCAGCGCCTCGTCGGCGACCGCTTGCGTGATGCGCCCGTCGGCTTTGACCTCGGCGTAATCGCGCACGCGGCGCAGCAGGCGGTTGGCGATGCGGGGCGTGCCGCGCGCGCGGCGGGCGATCTCGTGCGCGCCTTCTTCGTCCAGCGGCACGTTAAGCAGTTGCGCGGAGCGCTTCACGATCCTCACCAAGTCCTCGACGGGATAAAAGTCCACCTGCAAGCGAATCCCAAACCGCTCGCGCAGTGGCGTGGTCAACATCCCCGCCCGCGTGGTCGCGCCCACCAGCGTGAACTTCTCCAACTTGAACGGCAGCGGCTTGGTGTAAAGCCCTTTGTCGAGTGTGAAGTTGACCTTGAAATCCTCCATCGCCGGATACAGGAACTCCTCGACGGGACGCGGCAAGCGATGAATCTCGTCAATGAACAGCACGTCACCCTCTTTGAGGTTGACCAGCGGACCCATCAAGTCAGCGGGGCGCTCCAGCGCGGGGCCGGAGGTCATCGTAATCTGTTTGCCCATTTCGATGGCTGTGATCGCAGCCAGCGTCGTTTTGCCCAACCCCGGCGGTCCGCTGAGCAAAACATGATCCAACGCCTCACCTCGCTGCTTCGCGGCAGCGATGGCAATGCGCAAACTCTCCACCACCTCGCGCTGTCCAATCACCTCGTCCAACGAATGTGGACGCAGCGCCCAGTTCATCTCTTTTTCTTCGGGGGTGGCCTCCCCGCTGACGAGCCGTTCGCGTGACATGGGATTTTCTCTCCTTCCTACTGACACGGCGGGACGCTCCGTAGTTTCGGTGTGACCTGGCCCGGTGCTTTGCTTTGTTTTGTCGGAGAGGTTGAACCGATGCGAGTGTTTTGGGCTCTCCCGCACCAAAGCGCGACCATGCTCCTTTACTCACGCGCCGTATTTTTCCGTCTTTTCCCTTCGCTGGCGGACGCGGTTTTTCTTTTCATGGTCAGCATCACCTTAGAGTTCGCGTTTCAGATATTTCCCCGCTGCCTCTGCGACTTCCTCCACCGTGATGGATTTGAGGCAATACTGATACACTGCGTGGCGGCAGCGGTTGGATTTGTTGTTGTAGAAATTATAACACGGACTGCAAGGTGGAGGCTTGTAAAAAATCGTATGCTGCGCCCCGCGTGGTCCGTAGCGCGTCGGTGTGTCAGGTCCGAACAGCGCAATCGTCGGCACGCCCAGCACGGCGGCGAGGTGCATCGGTCCGCTGTCGTTGGTGATGAACACGCGGCATTCTTTCAGCAGGGCGATGAACTCAGGGATGCTGGTTCTGCCGGCGAACACGATGATGTCGTCCGCGTGCCGCGCCATGCGCCGCACGCTCTCGACGAACGCCACCTCGTTCGGCGCGCCCGTCAGTCCGACGGTGACGCCGTAGCGGTCAATCAGTTCGTCCGCCAGCCGCGCAAAGTTCTCCGGCATCCAGCGGCTCAAGTGGGAGACCTCGCTGGCGTTGGGGTTCAGACATACGAGCGGTGCTGGGCAATTGGGCAATCGGGCAATTGGGCAATGTTTGAGCGCAGGCACAGGTGCCGCCGGTTGGGCGCCGAGGCAGCAGGCTAAGTCCAAGAAGCAATCGGTGATGTGCGCATGGAGGCGGAAGGGCGCGACATGTGTGTAGAGCGCAGAACGCCACAACTTCGGCGAGTCGAATCCGACGCGATAGGGGGCGTCACTGAGGTAGGTCAGCATCGTCGTGAAGCGAGCGAAAAATTCGAGGTCAATCACGGCATCAAACCGTTCCGCCCGCAGGCGCCGTAGGAGTTGGAGGAGATTGAGCAGAAAAGCCACCGAGGGTGTGGGATTATCCAGCAACAGCACCCCGTCCACTGCGTTGAGGAGCGCGCAGATTTGAGCGTTGCGCTTGAAGGTCAGGAGATGCACTTCCGTATCGCGTATGGCGTGTTGCGTGTGGCGCAGTCCCCACTTCGCGGCAGCGAAGGCAGGCACGGCGTTCAGAATGCTACCCATGCCCCAGAGTTTGATGAAGAGGATCTTGCGGAGTTCGCCGCGTCGCCGTCGCCCGCGCCGCAGGCGTTCGACCAGATACAACGCGAGGCACAGCATCGCGCCGAGATACTGGTCTATCCACTTCATCAAGGACAGAGACATGGTGACCAGTGACCAGTGACCAGTGACCAGTGGTCAGTGGCCAGTGACCAGTTATCAATCAACCCCTGTTCACTGTTCACCGGTCACTGGTTACTGGTCACTGGTCATTGCCGTTACCCGCTCCGTTCCTTCGTCGCTTTCGCCAAGTCCAGGCGGTTAATCCAACGCAGGGCAGGAATCTGCGAGAGAAGGACGACCAGGACGGTGCCGGCGACGACGAGGACGTAGGTGCGCGGGTAGATGATGAGTTCCAGCGTCACGGTTTCGCTCTGGTAGAGTCGAATGAACCACAGACATTCCGCATAGCCGAGCGGGATGCCGATGAGCAATCCCAGGCAGGCGGTGAGAACGTTTTCAATCGTTATCATCGCCGCCAACTGGCGTCGGCGCAGACCGAGCGTGCGCATGGCGGCGAGTTCTCGCGTGCGCTCCAAAATGTTGATGCTGAGCGTGTTGAACACAATGGCAAACGCCAGCCCGACGCCGAACAGGAGCATCGTGCCGATGAAAGCGTAGGTGAACGCCATCATGCGGTCGAGGTCGGCTTTGCTGTCGCGGGTCAGTTCGACGGCGGCAGCATGGGGCAGTTCGTAGAGTTCGCGCTTGAGGGCGTCGAGATACTGCGGCTCCACCTGCAGCTGAATGCCCGTCGTCGGGCGCGACGGCAAGTCCAGCGCGCTGGTGAAGAGACGCTGCGCCACGTCCAAGGGCATGTAGACCATCGTGGTCGCGGGCTGCTGAATGCGCTCGCCGACGCGCACCCACGCTTCGGCTTTCACCTCGTCGCTGCTTTGCGCGTAACGCAGGAGAACCCAATCGCCCGTCTCCACACCGAGCCGCCGACGCACGAGGTCGCCGATGAGCAAGCCGTCACCCTTGAGGTCCATCGGCTCGCCGCGGGGATCCAGCACGCGATACAGCCGCCCGTGCCGTGGTAGAGCCAGCAGCAGCGTGGAGAATTTCCGCTCGCCCTTGATGATTTCGACGGGCAACTGCAAACCCGCCTCCGCCCGCCGCACGCCCGGCTTTTGCGCGAGGTGATACGCCAGGTCCTCGCTCTGCATCGGCAGGAACATCACCAGCATATCGTAGCGCTGCATCTTGTTGAAGTAGGAGCCGATGGCGAAGTCAATGGCGTCGAGGAACATCGCCGACACCAACACGAGGCTGACCCCCGAGGCGATGCCGAACGCGGTGTAAACCGTGCGGCGTGGGGCGCGGAACAGGTTGCGCAGGGGGATTTTGACGACGTAGGGCAGTCGCGCCAGCGGCGGGAAGAGCCATTCGAGAATCGGACGACGTCCCACGGGGGGAGTCTCGTCGCGCATGGCGACAGCAGGCGGGAGCGTGCCTGCCGCCCGCGCGGGAATGAAACCTGCTGCCAGACAGGCGCCCATCGCCGCCCCGAACCCGTAAGCCACCGCATCCCACCGAAATGGCGTGGCAACGTAGGGGATATTCAACGTGGTTGTGTATTGATTGGTGATGACCAACCCCAGATAGTAGCCCAGGGCAATGCCTGTCATGCCGCCCGTGATGCCGACAACAAGGGCAAACGCGAGGTAGTGCCGCAGGACGTCGCCCTGCGTGAACCCGCTGGCGCGCAGAAACCCGATGTGCGGGCGCTGCGCATAGACGAGGCGCATAAGCAACGTGTAAATCGTCAGCGCGGCAGCGGCTAAGAACAACGTGGGATAGACCGTCGCCAAATTCGCCAGCGCCTTCAAGTCCATCTGCAGGGCGTGATTGCTCGCCTGCTCCTCCTGCGGCACGGGGTCCTCCGCGCCGTAGGGATGAAGCAGGTCGTGCGCTTGCCACATGATATCGTTACGTTCGCTCTTCGTCATGCCCGGCAGGACACGCACGCACACCTCGTTGATTTGCCCGCTCATCTCGAAGATGTCCTCCGCCCGCTCTTGCGGGATGAAGATGACGCCAAAGGTGGAAGGGGTGGGCATGGCATACTGCTCGTTGCGCAGAGCGATGATGTATTCGGGGCTGATGACGAACCCGACGATGCGGAACTCCTCCGTGCCGCTGCCCACCTCGGCGGTGAGGGTGTCGCCGAGGCGGAATTGATGGTGCTGGGCGAAACTCTTCTCCACCAGCGCTTCGCGCTTGCCGGCGGGTGAGAAGTAACGCCCTTCTACCACGCGCACGTCGTTGAGGGCAGCCCGCTCGCGGGCGGGCAGACTGATGAACCGCCCGATGATTTTGACCTCCTCCTGTTCCGCCCCATTAATGCCGGCGGCGGGAGAGGTCTCTGCGCTGAGACGCAGCGGCGCCTCGACGACAATCCGCCCGACGACGCGGTCGACGCCGGGCAGGGCGGCGATGCGACGCGTGAGGTCATACGGGGCACGGTCGAAGGGAATCCAGAAGTCGGCGAACCTAAGTCGCGTGTAGGACAGGTTGTAGGACTCGCTCATGTTGCGGAACGACACGAACCCCGCCTCAAACATCGCCACGCCCAACATCACGATGAACGCGACCGCGAGGAACTGCCACTTGCTGCTCCACAGGTCCCGACGCAGTTTCGTATGCAGGCGCGATGTCATCATCAATCCTCTTTCGCTGGCGCAGGTAGGATTTTATCAAGTCGCGGCGGGGGATGCAAGCGCACGTCGTAACGACGCGCTTCTCCTCCCCCGATTGCTCGGAGGGAATTCCCCGCAGGAAAACGTCATGGCAAGCGGGGCGAAGCCATCGCCGCCGCTGCCGCTATCCCCGCCCCAGGATGTCATTGCGAGCGCAGAGAAGCAATCCCCTACGAGGGAGATTGCTTCGCTTCGTTCCTCGCAACCGCTCCGCTCCTCGCAATGACACTGACACTCTTGCCCTCATCCTCGTCGTCCTCGTCGTCGTTCTCACCGTTCGGCTCCGCAGGAGCGTCGCCCTCCCGTATTGTCGCCCCGATGTAAAACTGTTAAAATGAACTCGGCACGATGCGCAACCAACCGTCCAAAGAACTGGAGGAGCGATGAGCCACTTAATCATCGGCACCGCTGGGCACGTGGACCACGGCAAGACAACGCTCATTCGGGCGTTGACGGGCATCAACACCGACCGCTTGAAGGAGGAGCAGGAGCGGGGGATGTCCATCGAGTTGGGTTTCGCGCACTTCCATCTGCCCAGTGGGCGTGTGGCGGGCATCGTGGACGTGCCGGGGCACGAACGGTTCGTGAAGAACATGCTCGCGGGCGCGGCGGGGATGGACGTGGTGTTGCTGGTCATCGCCGCCGATGAAGGCATCATGCCGCAGACGCGGGAACACCTCGACATCCTGCAACTCCTCGAAGCGAAAAAGGGCATCGTCGTTTTGACCAAAGCCGACCTCGTGGACGAGGAATGGCTTGAACTGGTTCAGGAGGATGTGCGGACACAACTCGCTGGGACGTTTTTGAAGGACGCGCCCATCGTGCCTGTGTCCGCGCCGACCGGCAAAGGATTGAAGGAACTGTCGTTGACGATTGATGCGGTGTGCGCGGAGACGCCTGCGCGGGACGCCTCGGCGGCGTTCCGTCTGCCGGTGGACCGCTCGTTCATCATCGAGGGCTTCGGCGCGGTGGTGACGGGGACAGCGATCGCTGGGCGCGTCCACGTCGGCGAGACCGTCGACATTTTGCCTCAGCAGATAGAAGCCCGCGTGCGCCACATCGAGGTGCATGGCAAAGAGGTCGAAGTCGCCGAAGCCGGGCAGCGTGTTGCTCTCAACCTCTCAGGCGTGTCGCGGAGCGAGGTTCAGCGCGGTGACGTCGTCGCGGCACGCGGCTCGATGCAGCCGACGAAGGTCATTGACGTCAAACTCCGCCTCCTGCCTAACGCTAAACTCCCCCTCAAAGACGGCGGACAAACACGGCTTTACTTGGGCACGGCGGAATATCTGCCCTACACTTTCCTGCTGGAAAAGCGCGAGATGAAGCCGGGCGAGACGGGCTACGTGCAGTTCCGCTTTGACGCGCCGATGGTCTGCGCGCGCGGCGACCGCTTCGTGATTCGCAGTTACTCGCCCATGTTCACCATCGGCGGCGGCATCGTGTTGGAGCCGCACGCCAGAAAGCACCGCCGCTTTCACGCGGAGACCATCCGCGAATTGAAAGCGTTAGAAGCGGCAAGCGACGTGCTGGCTACTGCTGAGACGGTGCTGCAGCGGGCGGGGACGGCGGGCGTGACCGCCAACGCCTTGCGTCAGAGCCTCGCCACCACGCCCGAAGCGACGGCGCAGATCCTCCGCGAGTTGGAGCGCCAAAACCTCGTGCGGCTGGGAGGGGGTGCGACGCCTTACTTACACCGAGCAGTTTACGACGACCTGTGCCAGCAGATTGTCGGCGCCCTGGACAACTTCCATCGGACCAACCCCCTGCGGCAGGGGATGCCCCGCGAG
>JANWYM010000018.1 GCA_025055355.1 Abditibacteriales bacterium | reverse complement strand
CTCACGTTCAACGGCGACCTCACCCGCGCGCTCATCGCCGCCGTCGCGGTGCTTCTGATTGCCTGCCCTTGCGCGATGGGGTTGGCGACGCCGACGGCGATTCTCGTCGGCACCGGCAAAGGTGCGGAACTGGGCATCCTTATCAAAGGTGGTGACGTGCTGGAGCGCGTCCAAAAAATCACCACCGTCGTCTTCGACAAAACCGGCACCCTCACCCAGGGCAAGCCACAGGTGACGGACATCGTTGCCTTGGGTGATGGTGAATGGTTCAGGGCTCATGAAGACACCGACCGAAAATCCGCAGCCATGAACCATCAACCCGCAACCGTTCTTCATCTGGCGGCTTCCGCCGAGCAGCGTTCGGAGCATCCCATCGCTGTCGCCATCGTCAACGCCGCGAAAGAGCAAAATATCAAACTGGACTGGGGTGCGGAGTTCAAGGCATTGGCTGGGTTAGGCGCGGAAGCGACGGTGGGCAAAACCAAAGTCACGCTGGGCAGCAGGGCGTTGATGACGCAGCGAGGTTACAGGCTGAATGGGTTGGACGCGCAAGCGGAAGAGTTTGCCGCACAGGGGAAGACGACGGTTTTCGTCGCCGCCAATGGGGAGGTCATCGGCGCGATTGCGGTAGCGGACACCCTCAAGCCACACGCGTCAGAAACCGTCGCCGCCTTGCACCGCATGGGGTTGGAGGTGGTTATGCTCACCGGCGACCACCGACGCGCCGCTGAAGCCATTGCCCAAGAAGCGGGCATTGATCGCGTGATTGCTGAGGTCCTCCCCGATGGCAAAGCGCAAGCGATCCAACAACTTCAATCCGAGGGCAAAGTCGTGGCGATGGTCGGCGACGGCATTAACGACGCGCCCGCGCTCGCGCAAGCCGACCTCGGCATCGCGCTCGGCACAGGAGCGGACGTGGCGATGGAAGCGAGCGACCTCACGCTCCTCCACGACGACTTGCGCGACGTCCTCACCGCCATTCAACTCAGCCGCGCCACACTGCGCAAAATCAAAGAGAACCTCTTTTGGGCGTTCCTCTTCAACCTCATCGGCATCCCCGCCGCCGCCCTGGGTTATCTCAACCCCATGCTCGCCTGCGGCGCGATGTCAGTCAGTTCCGTTGCGGTGGTGACGAACTCGTTGCGGTTGCGGCGGTTTCGTCCTGATCCCCCTTCCGCAAAATAGCCCGCGACGCCGTCGCGGCTGCCGTCACGGCGCGACGGGCGACCTTCCCCGTTTCCTCTTCCTCCACGCCCCTTTCAATCCTTTCTGAATGTTTGCATTCTGAATGCCCTATCATGTGCGGAAAGGAAAAGCAATCAACGTGTTGAACATAACTCCAGAGTCAGAAAGGAGACTTGATGGCATGACGTATGACCTCGTCCTCCAAGGCGGTAGGGTCATTGACCCATCGCAGTCGCTCGACGGCGTGCGCGATGTGGCGGTAGCGGACGGTAAAATTGTGGCGGTGGCGGAGAGCATCACGGGTGCAGCCCGACAGACGATTGATGTGCGCGGGAAATTGGTCACGCCCGGGCTGATTGACATTCACACGCACGTTTACGCGGGGGTGACGACGTGGGGGGTGAAGCCTGACCCAGCGGCGCTGCGCAGTGGCGTGACGACGTTGGTGGATGCGGGCAGCCCGAGTTGGGTGACGGTGCAGGGGTTTCGCTGGTATATCGCCGAGCCTGCTAACGTGCGCGTGTTGACGTTCATTCACATCTCGGGGATTGGGCTGGTTTACGGTCCGGTCGGGGAGATGCGCGACCTCGACTACGCCGACCCAGAGAAAGTCGCGGAAGCGGTGCGGGAAAACGCTGACCTCGCGGTGGGCGTGAAGGTGCGGCAGGGGCAATTTCAGGTGGGTAACAATGGCGTTGAACCGCTGCGGCTGGCGGTAGAAGCCGCCGTGCAAGCCAACACGCGGGTCATGTGTCATATCGGGCGCGGCGTGCCGCTGCCCGACGTGCTGGCGCTGCTGCGCGCGGGCGACATTGTGACCCACTGCTTTCAGGGGCGCGGCGACTGCATCGTGGACGAGACTGGGCGCGTCGTCCCTGCAGCGTGGGAGGCGAAACAGCGCGGGGTTATCATGGACGTCGGACACGGCGCAGGCAGTTTCCGCTGGGAAGTCGCTGAGCGCGCGCTCGAGCAGGGTTTCTTGCCCGATGTCATCAGCACCGACTTGCACACGGGCAACATCCTCGGTCCCGTCTACGACATGCCGACGACCATGAGTAAGTTTCTGCACCTCGGTTTGAGTTTAGGGCAGGTGGTTGCCGCCAGCACGGTCATACCCGCCCGCGTCATCGGGCGCGACGACCTCGGCACGCTGCGCCTCGGCTCCCCCGCCGACGTTGCGGTGTTCGACGTCGTTGAAGGCGACTTTGAAATGTTCGACACCCACCGCCGTTGCCGCCGCGTGCGTCGCAAGTTACAGCCCATTTACACGATAGCCCAGGGCAAAGTGTTTCGCTGCGCGGAGGTCGCGCCTGAGCCGGCGGAGGCGATTCGCAAGCGGTTTTACCTCGGGAAAGCAGTGAAGGAGTTGGACAGGGAGTTGACGTTGAAGCAGTAACGCCGTCAGCGGATTACGGTAGCGGATTAAACGGATTCAATCGGCTCTCCCGAAGCGCAATCCGCTGACAGCCCTCATCCTGATCATGCTCAGAGTCGGTTTCATCGGCGCAGGTGGCAACGCGGAAGGGCACATGCGCCGCGTGAAGGAGATAGAGGACGTCGAAATCGCAGCGATTTGTGACGTGGTGTTGGAGCGGGCGCAGGCGATGGCGCGTGCGGTGGGTGGGGTGGCTTATGACGATTATCGGGAGATGCTCGACAAGGAGGCACTGGACGCCATTTACATCAGCATCCCGCCGTTTGCGCACGGCGAGGTGGATGTGCTGGCGGCGCAGAAAAAAGCCGCCCTGTTTATCGAGAAGCCCGTCGCGCTGGACATGGAGACAGGGCTGAGAATTTGGGAAGCCGTGCAGCAGGCAGGCATCATCACCTGCGTCGGCTACCAGACGCGCTACCTTGACGCGGCACAGCGCGGCAGGGAGTTTCTCGCGGACAAAACGATTGGCATGGTCGTCTGCAACCGCTGGGGTGGTATTGCAGGGGGGGCAGAACACTGGTGGCGTGTCATGGAAAAATCGGGCGGGCAATTGGTGGAGCAGACGACGCATCAGGTGGATTTGATGCGTTTCCTCGTAGGGGAAATTGTCGAGGTCACGGCGCGTTATGCCTTGCGCGTCTGCGCGGATCTGGAGAACTTCACCATCCCCGACGCCCAGGTGTTGACGCTGCAGTTCCTCAGCGGCGCTATCGGCACGCTCACAACGAGTTGCATGATGACGCGGGGCGGCGGCAAGAGTTCGTTGGACATCCTGCTGCGCGACCTGCGGCTGGAATGGACCCGCGACGGCTGGAAGACTTATCCCGAGCAAGTGCCAGAACTTGCCGCACCGCCCCAGCCCCGTCCCTCGATTGATGAGGTGTTCATCCATGCCGTCCGCACCGGTGACGCTTCGTTGATTCAATCTGACTATGCCGACGCGCTGCGCACCTTGGACGTGACGTTAGCGGCGAACGAATCGGCGCGGACGGGGCAGCCCGTAAGGACATATTTTGCGCGATAAAGATGCTGTGCACCGATGATCCGGAGGGCGCGGACGATGCGGATTGGCAGGGTCGAAGCCCCGACCCTATTCGGAATGTCCTGCCGCTGACAACAAGTTGAGAACTCCGCATCATCCGCGTCCTCCGTGTCGTCCGTGCACAGCACCAGCATAAGGAACAAGCATGGCAGCCACCAAAACGAAACGCTCAGACTTAGCCATCAACGGCGGACCGAAAGCCGTCACAGAAGACATCCCTTATGTCGGTTTCGGCGTTTATGAACTCGGCGAGGAAGAGAAGCGATGTGTGAACGACGTGCTGAACCGCAAGGCGGTGTTTCGCTGGCAGGACGCGAAGCACTCTTACGTCATGCGCTTTGAGGAGGGCTTTGCCAAGAAGACCGGCGCGAAGCACGCGCTGGCGGTGTCATCAGGCACGGCGGCGCTGGTCACGGGCTTGACCGCGCTCGGCGTTGGACCAGGTGATGAGGTCATCGTGCCAGCTTACACTTACATTGCCAGCGCGTCAGCGGTGATCCTCGTCGGGGCGGTACCTGTCATCGCGGAAATTGACGACACGCTGACGCTTGACCCGCAGGACTTCGAGCGCAAAATCACGCCTTACACCAAAGCCGTCATGCCCGTCCACATGCGCGGGATCCCCTGCGACATGGACAGCATCATGCGCATTGCCAAAAGGCACAACCTGTTCGTCATTGAGGATGCTTCGCAGTGCGATGGGGGAACTTACAAGGGTAAGCGCGTCGGGGCGATTGGGCACATCGGCTGCTTCAGTTTGCAGGCATCGAAGACCATCACCTCCGGCGAAGGCGGCGTCGTCATCACCAACGATGACCACCTCTACGCCCGTGCTGCCATTGCGCATGATTCGGGCATCGCCTTCTGGCGCAAACTCAGCGAGGAACTGGCGCAGAAGGTCACCCTGCAAGCGTTCGCGGGTCAAGGCTACCGCATGAACGAACTGGCGGGCGCGGTGGCGTTCGCGCAGTTGCACAAACTCGATAAAATCGTGGCGGTCTGCCGTCAGAGAAAAAAGGAACTCCTCCGCGACATCGCAGGCGCGCCGGGGCTGAAACCGATGCGCGTGCCCGACCCTGACGGCGAATGCGCTTACTCGGCGAACTTTCTGTTTGATTCCGCTGAGGAAGCCCAGCGGTTCGCGCAAGCCCTGTCCGCCGAAGGCGTGCACGTCCACACGATTCACAACGAGGGCTTTCCTGATAGGCACATTTACAAGTATTGGGATTACGTGCTGAACAAAGTCCCCATCTCACCCGGGCGCGACCCGTGGCGCGACCCGCGCTATCAGGGCAGCGTCGAATACGCCGAAGACATGTGCCCGCAAACCATGAGCATCCTCACCCGCACTGTCGCCGTGCCGCTCAACCAACGCATGACCCGCCAACACACCCGCCTGATAGCGAAGGCGATTAAGAAGGTGGCGGCGGGGTTGTACGGGTGACGGTCGCAGCGGGAGGGCGAGGCTCCTGCCGAGCCGCACCCGCGTCAGAAGAAGGCTCAGCGGGGGCTTTCTCCTTCAACAAATAGGCTCTTGGGCTTTCGTGCGCCGCCCGGGTCAGTTGACACTCCCCTGTCAAGCGTGGTATAACTCTCTGCGGTGAGAACCCCGATGCTCACGCAACCGACTGTCGCCCGCGACATCGTCGCAGAGCCGCGTGCGGTCTATCGCGCTCGGCTCCTGAACCCGCAGAGCGCGGAGGCGTTCGACTATTTGCCCGACGGCGCGCTGGTCGTCAATGCGGACGGCACGATCGCCGAAGTCGTCGCAGCATCGCGCATCGCGGATGATGCATCACATGTCACGCTTCACGACTTCCGTCCCCACCTCCTCATCCCCGGCCTGGTGGACGTCCACTCCCACCTGCCGCAATACGACGCGGTGGCGATGGACGGAGGGGAACTGCTGTCGTGGCTGCAGGCGCATATTTTCCCGGCGGAGGCGCGCTTCGCCAATCCCGAGAAAGCCCGCGATGCTGCCGAGCGGTTTTTCCGCGACATGCTGGCACACGGGACGACGACGGCAGCGGTGTATGCGACGATTCATCAGGAAGCCACCAGTGTCGCCTTCTCCGTCGCCGAGCGACTCGGCATGCGCGCCATCATCGGCAAGGTGATGATGGACCAGAACGCGCCACCGATGCTATGCGAGGACACGGAGACCTCACTCAAGCAGAGCGAGGAACTCTGCCAGCAATGGCACGGGCGCGACAGGGGGCGGCTGCAATATGCCTTCTCGCCCCGCTTCGCCTTGACTTGCTCGATGACGCTGATGCGGCGGGCGGGCGAGTTGGCGCGGCAGTATAATGCCTACGTGCAAACTCACCTGAGCGAGAACCTCGACGAACTCAAGTGGGTCAAGCGGTTGTTCCCGCAGGCGCAGCATTACACCGATGTTTACCGCCGCGCCGGCTTGCTGGGCGCGAAAACACTGATGGCGCACTGCGTCCACCTGTCGGACGAAGAGTTCGACCTGCTGCAAAAAACCGACACCCGCATCTGCCACTGCCCCAGCGCGAACTTCTTTCTCAAAAGCGGCATCATGAATCTGGTCAAGGCGATGAAGCGACACATTCACGTCGGCATCGGCACCGACGTCGGCGCGGGTCCCAGTCTGTCGCTGTTCCGCGAGATGGGCGCGGCGTGCTTGGCGTCTAAGGCACGCTGGGCGATGGAGCGGTTCTACCGCGAGCGGCTTCTGGAGGTCTGGGCGGAGTTCAGCATGTTGGGCGCACGCGGCACGCAGCTGTTCCGTCGGGTGTTGGCGCATCTGGAGTTGGACGAGGAGGCGCACGTCGCTGACCCGAAACTCGTTTTTTACCTGGCGACTTTGGGCGGGGCGCGGGCGCTCGGACTCGACCACCACATCGGCAACTTCGCCCCCGGCAAGGACGCGGATTTTGTGGTGATTGACACCACCCCGATTGACCCCACCCATGACGAGAGCGAGGATCAATCTCTGGACACCCTCCTCTCTCGCCTCGTCTATCGCGGCAAGGGGACGATGGTGCAGGCGACGTTCGTGCGCGGAAGACGGGTGCATGAGGAAGCCCAAGGGCGCCGGGCGAAATTTTGCCAAAGGTTAGGCAGTTGCTGACGCCCTCTTCCCCCGCCGATCATCGTCCTCATCGTCCTCGTCCTCGTTTTCGGACCCCTGTAACGCAAGTTGGCAACCCTGCGCTCCAAACGCCTGAGGATGAGGACGGTGCCCCTGTCGCGCTCCTTCCCCATCGTGCGGAGCCCCAACTGGTGGGGGGTGAGGTAACAGAGTAACTTTTGTCTGTCTTCCGCCCGCGTTTTTCGCGCCTCGCGGATGTAACCATTCCTGCCCTGGCAGCTCTATTCCCCCAGAACACTGCGAAGGAGAACCGCCGATGAAACAACTGCTCATCGCGTTGACATTGTTGACAGCGCTGACACTGCCTGTGCTTGGGCAGGACAATCAGGAATTTGACCTACCGATGACCGTGCAGACGGCGTTGAAGAACCATCCGAGCTTGCGGGGCATGGAGGCGCAGGTGGAGGCAGCACAGGCGCGATTGAAGCAGGCTGCCGCCGGATACGCGCCGAAGGTGAACGCTACGCTGAGTTACACCCTTTTACAGAAAGACCCATCTTTCACCGTCATGCCCTTTGGCACGCTCGTTTTTGGGGAGAAGGACAACAAACAAGTGTCGCTGACGCTGCAGTTTCCGCTGTCCACCGGCGGAAAATTGGAGGGCATGACTCGGCAGGCGCGGGCGGGAGTGGAAGCCTTGGAGAGCGCGCTGGACCGACAGCGCCAGACAGTGGCGACAGAAGCGACTATTGCTTATTTGAACGTCCTCAAAGCGCGCGGGTTTGTTAAGGTGGCGGAAGACCAACTCAAAGCCCTGGAGTCGCAGCGCAATTCCATTGCAAAGATGTTGGAGCGGGGCGTCGCCACACGGATTGACCTGCTACGAGCGGAAACCGCCGTGTCGGCGGCGCAGGAGATGCTGACCAAAGCGAAAAACGGTGAAGCCGTGGCAACAGCAGCGTTAGCGAACGCGATGGGGCTCCAACAGAGGATAGGGTTAAAGGTTCAGGGGTCGGTTGAGGCGGCATCACCCTTTCCTCCTCACCCCGCCACCCTTGAGGAGGCAATTGCGGAGGCCCTGCGCGCGCGCCCCGAACTGCGACAGGTCGGCGCGAATCGTCAAGCCGCCGAAGCGGGCGTGCAGGTGGCGCGGAGCGGTCAGAAACCGTCCGTCGGGCTGTTCGCGCAATACGACGCCGAGCGTCCGACATTCATGCCGCGCACGGGCAAATGGTCGGCGGGCGTGGCGTTGACGATGAACCTCTCCGACGGGGGAACGACCAAAGCCGAAGTCGCGCAGGCGCGGGCGCACATCGCGCAGGTGGACGCCGCGTTGGAGGAACTGCGCAACGGGATTGTCCTGCAAGTCACGGCAGCGTTTCTGAACGTGCAGAGCGCGAAGGAACGTTTAGCGACCACCGAGAAAGCCGTCGCCACCGCGGAAGAGGGCGTGCGGCTCACGCAACTGGGATACCAGAACGGCGTCAACACCATCACCGATTTCTTGGCGGCGCAGGCGGAGTTGACGAAGGCGCAGAACGACCGCGTGACGGCGCTTTTCGACTTGCGGGCGGCGGAGGCAGAGTTGCAATATGCCATGGGGCGTCAGCCGTATGAAGCGGGGATCAGGGGAAGTCAAAAGGGGAGTTAGCGATGTTAGATGTTCACACCTTTTGGCAGCAGGTCTCCAAAGAGGAACTTTGGAACGAGATTACACGGCGGTGGGACGCGATGAGCCGCGTGCGAGTCATCATGCTGCTGGCGATGCACCATAAGGAGGAGATGTGGTTGTCCGACATCGCCGCTCAGACGGGACTGAACACCGACTGGCTCGCCGCCACGCTGAAGGATTTGGAAGATGAAGGCATCGTCGTCCGCTGCGGCAGCGAGCCACCGCGCTACCACATCGGCGACGAGCGGAAGTTCCTGCGCTACATTGACAAACTGACCTATTTCATCTCCGTCACCGCAGGCGAGATGAGCATACTGGCCTCGTGGGCGTTGAAGTAGCCCCCGTCCCGTCACGGTGCGACGGGCGACACTTTGACGTTCACCACGCCGGATGAAAACCGTCCTCGTCGTCGGTCGTTTGTGAGGTTCGAGGACGAGGACGACGACGATTTTCGAGGGAGAACAACTCAGATGTCATCCTACGGCATAACTACCAAAGTCCATCTGCCTTACGAACAAGCCTTGGCGAAAACACGCGACGCGCTGAAAGCGGAGGGCTTCGGCGTCATCACGGAAATTGACGTGCGCCAGACGGTGAAGGAGAAGTTGGGCGAGGAGTTTCGCCCCTACATCATTTTGGGCGCGTGCAACCCGCCGCTGGCGCACAAGGCGATTTCCACTGAACCTGAAATCGGCTTACTCATGCCGTGCAACGTCTGCGTGTGGGACAACGGAGACGGCACCAGCACCGTCGCCGCCGTTGACGTGAGCGCGATGTTTCAACTCGTCCAAAACCCCGCGCTGACGGACGTGGCGGAGACGGTGAACGGCAAGTTGCGGAAGGTGGTTGAGAAGGTGAGCGAGTAGGGACGCGGCATTCATCCTTTACGTTCCACTGACCGCCGCGCCCCCCTGAGGGCGGCGCTCTGGCGAAGCCGACGGTTCGGCGGGAGCCTCACCCTCCCGGTCGCCGTAACACCCGCCCCGTCAATGCCCCTGTGTGCCGCCCGTTCCTGACAACGACGACGCCGTTGACCAGCACGTGCGTGATGCCTGCGGGCAGTTGTGCCGGGTTTTCGTAGGTCGCCGTGTCCGTCACGCGGTCGGGGTCGAAAATCACGAGGTCAGCGAAGTAGCCTCTTGCGATGAGTCCGCGTCGTTGGAGACCGAACCGCCGCGCCGCGAGCGAGGTCATGCGGCGCACGGATTCTTCAAGCGGGATGACCTGTCGCTCGCGCACGTAGCGGGCGAGGACGCGGGGGAACGTGCCGTAGGCGCGGGGATGCGGAACGCCTGCGGAAAGCGGTCCATCGGTGCGGCGGGCACGGGCGTCGGTGCCGACCATCGTGTGCGGGTAGCGCATGACAGTTTCCACGTCCTCCTCGCACAGCACGAAGTTCACCATCGCTGTCCGCGCTTGGTCCTCGATGAGAAGTTTGACGAGCGCATCAAACGGCGGCAAGCCCCACGCCTGCGCGACCTCACCCAGCCGCTTGCCCTCAAACCCTTTCAGCGACTCGTTCAAGACTTCCGACACCATCACCTGATTCCACGCCTCCGGCGTCGGATAGCGTTGTTCCACTTCGGCGCGAATTTTTTCCAAGTCGTCGGCTGTCGCGAGTCGCTCCAGCAGTTTCTCCCGTCCGCCCTCGTGCGCCCACGCGGGGATGAGGGTGCGCAGCGATGTAGAAGTGGCGATGTAAGGATACTGGTCGCAGGTTACATCCACACCCTGCTGACGGGCGCGCTCCATCATCTCAATCGTCTGCTGCACCTTGCCCCAGTTGCGCTGCCCCGTCGCTTTGTGGTGGGAAATCTGGACGGGTGCACCGCTCTCGCGTCCGATGGTGAGGGACTCTGCGACGGCTTCAATCAGTTCGTCACCTTCGTTGCGCAGGTGGGTCGCATAGAGCGCGCCACGTGGGGGGAGGATTTTGGCAAGTTCAATGAGTTCCTGCGTGTCCGCGTAGCAGCCGGGCGGATAAATCAGCCCCGTGCTGAGACCCAACGCACCTTCGTCAATGGCTTGCTCTAACATACGCTTCATCGCTCGCATTTCGTCATCGGTCGGCGGGCGCATGTCAAAACCCATCGCGCAGGCGCGTATCGTGCCATGTCCGACAAACGAGGCGTAGTTCACGCCCAACCCGCGCTGCTCCAACGCGGCGAAGAACTCACCCATCGTCGTAAAGACCTCTTCAAGGCCCCACCGCGCCAGCCGCTCGCGCATCTCACGCTGCATCGGCGCCGTCAGCGCAGGCACAGGCGAGTAGCCGCAGTTGCCTGAAACTTCCGTCGTGATGCCCTGCATAATTTTACTCTGCGCCGTTGGGTCAATGAGCAAACCTTCATCGGTGTGCGAGTGCGCGTCAATGAACCCCGGCGTGACGATGCAACCCGTCGCGTCAATCACTTCCGTTGCCTGAGCCTCTTCGGGCAATTTGCCGACTTCGGCGATGGTGTCGCCAACGATGGCGATGTCGGCTGTGAGGGCGGGTTTGCCAGAGCCATCAATGACTTGGGCGTTGCGGATGAGAAGGTCAAAAGGCATGAGATAGGCTTCCTCCAAAAGGGTGCAAGGATGCAGGATGCAAACCAGTCCCGAACAAGTTCGGGCGTTCCTCGTAATGCACAGCGGTGAGTTCACCGCTGTGCAAAAGCCCGGTTGTCGCCTTGCATCGCTGCATCTCTGTATCACCAAAAATACCACTTCTGCGTGCACAGCACATAGATCCCCAGCCCCAGATTCGTCACTGCGTGGGCCAGGATGCAAGGGAACACCGCTTTCGTTCGGTAGAGCAAGCCGTTGTAAATCGCTCCCGCGATGATGCCGACGAGCCACTGGTGGTGTTCGACACCGAAGAGGACGGTCGTGACAGCGAACGAGGTCCACGTGAACTGACCGATGGGAACTTTCTCAAAGTCGTCGGGGTTGATGATCCAGCGAATCAGAAACCCGCGCCAGAAGATTTCCTCCATGAACGGCACAACAACGGACGCGCCGAACAGGCGGAAGAAGATGAGAAAATACACCAGCGCGTCGTTGTCGAACCGAAAAGGGTTGAACCCCTTCGGCTTGCCGCCCATCGTGACCTCCGAGAGTGGCGAAACCCAGATGATGAGAACGACGACGCCGACGAGCGCCGCCAACAGAGACAACCGAGGCTTGACCATATCGCCGTAAAAACGCCAGCCGCATAGCAGCGCGACGGTGACGGCGACGGTCTTGACGGGATAAAGGAAGTAGACGCCTTCGCGCCAGAGCCACTCGACGGTGAGGAAGGCGAGGTAAATAGCAAACGGTAGCACGTAGGGGAAGGCAGGACGTTGTTTCATGGTGTGCCCTCAATACGAAAAGAAACGGAGAATCCGCTCCAGCAACTCCCGCCGCAGGGATTCGACGCCGCGCGCGGGAGCGGTCGCCTCTTGGGGCGAGCGTTGTGCGCTGAGAGCCCTCTGCTCTTCTAACTGGCGGCGGCGCAGCGCCAGCAGGCGACTGATATGCTCGGCTAACTGTGCGTTCGCCGCCAGCGCGCGCCGCATCTCCTCCTTACCCAACACAAGGACCTCCGTATCCTCCAACGCCGTGACCGTCGCACTGCGCGGTTCACCAGTCATCAGCGAAAACTCGCCGAAGAACTCACCGGGCATCACCTGCTTGCGGAGGACGGCTTGCCCCTGACCGTTATAGGTGGACACTTCCACGCGCCCGCGTTTGACGATGTAAAACGTCTCTCCCGACTCGCCTTGACGACAGATCGTCTCCCCGCGCCCGTAAATCTGCGTGGTGAGCCGCTGCGCCAACTCGCGCAGCTGCTCGTCCGTCAAGACCTGGAGGAACTCCACGTCTTTGAGCATCTGCACGTTTTCCGCGAGGGCGTCCACCGCGCCGTCCGTAGGGTGCAGATACACGTTGCGGATGGGGAACGGAATCTGAATGCCTTCGCGCTTGAAGTGATACCACACCCGCTTGAGCACGTCGGATTCGATGTTCAGGTGCTGCTCAAAGTCGTCAATCCAAAACTTGAGCGTGTAGAGGATAGCAAAGTCTTGATAGGCGGTCAGGCGCACCTCTGGGACCGGGTGGGGAAGAACGCGGTCGGTTTCTAAGGCGCATCGCTTGAGGATTTCCTCCACTTTGTAAGGCGGATGGCGGTAGTGCACGCCGACCTGCACCTCGCGCGCGTGAAGCGGCGACGGCGACGAGTAGTTGTGAATCTCCATTTTCGCCAACAGGCTGTGCGGAAATGACACGTGGTCCCCGCGCAGGGTGCGGAGGGTCATGGAACGCCAGTCGGCTCGCTCAACAACACCTTCGTAATTGCCGACCTTGACCCAATGCCCTGTCAGGTAAGGGCGTGAGATCTGCATCCCGATGCCTGCGAACAGGTTGCCCAGCGTGTCTTGCAAAGCCAGACCCAAGATGATGGACAAGATGGCAGACCCCGTCACCAAACCGGCCACGTCGCGCAGGCTGACGAAGCGAGGGAGGAGGGCGAGCAGCAGCAGGGTGTAGACGACGCCGTGTGCCAACGAACGCAAAATATGCGGAACCTCCGTCTTGCGCCGCACAGCGAAGATGTAATCGAAAACGAACGCGCTCGTCGCTTCGATGACGAGAACGGAGAGGACGGTCAGCAGAAGATACTCCGCGATGAGCACCATCCCCTCTTTGTGGCGGAGATAGTCTTGGGCGGTGGGGATGAGGCGGTGCACGAACCACCAGAAGGTGACAAGGGGAATCAGCAGATACACCCACAGACGGATGCGCTGTCTGAGGGCTTGGGCGAGGGTGGAATGTCCTGGCAGCCCTTTGAAGAACACCCAGTAGGCAAAGTTCAACCCCACAAAAATCAGCACAGCCTGCAACGCCGTCAGCAGGTCTTGACGCAACACGGTGTCTCCTCCGACGGGGAGGGGGAGGCTCCTGCCGAAACCGTCGGCTCCGCCGGAGCGTCGCCCTCCCGACCCTCACCTACCTCGGCAGGTCGCTATCACGCCACAGGCACTGGTGGGGGCTTCCCATTCAACGACATCGCTTTTGGATTGCTTCGTCGTTAGTCTACCACATTGCCTCCGCCAGAAAACATCATTGACACGAAGGGATACAGGACATTATAATCAAAAGTAGCGACGCAGGAGCCACACCTGTGGACATGACGTCCTTTCCCCAGACGCATTGGAGGGCTTCGTTCATTATGCTACGGATGGGGAAAGGGAGCAGTTCTATGGTGCTGACTTACGTAGATATGTCCAGTCCGCAGCCCGTGTCGGTGAAGGTTTGCGTTCCTGACAACATGGTGTATGCGTGGGTCAAGGCTCGACGGAAGAAACGAAAACTCCAGAGCGCGTGGTGTCGCCTCGCCTCTATGGGTGTGCCAGACGAGTTACTCATAGGGATAGAAGAGGACCTCGTCGCCCTCACGGAGCAAGTCAAAACCTACCGCGATGAGTTCTGGCGCTGTGTGGATGCGCAACTGCCTGAAGCGATGCGCGGCGGGGCGGGCATGATTGAGGAATGGTGGATGCCGCGCGCGCCGGGAGAATAGTCCCTGTGGTTTGAGGCGGAAGGTCTCTGCCGTCTGAGGGAACCGGACGCTGAGTGTTTGGCGGTCAGAGACCTTCCCTGGATGCTGTGCAGTGTCGTTATGCCTTGACCGTCGGTAAGTTTGAGATGGTCTATGGCCTTTTCTTATTGACCGTTGATGTGCAGCCAGATCTCACGGGAGCGTGGTCCGTCGAACTCGCAGAAGAACACCGCCTGCCATCGCCCCAGCCTCAGTTGTCCCCCCTCAACAATCAATGACTGCGAACTCCCTACCAACATCGCGCGGACGTGCGAGGGCGCGTTCTCTTCGCCTTCTTCCACATGCAGGTAAGGGATGTCATCGGGGACGAGGCGGTGCAGGGCGTTGATCAGGTCGTGGGGCACGTTGGGGTCAGCGTTTTCCTGAATGCATACGCCCGCTGTCGTGTGCGGCACAAACACTGTGCAGAGCCCCTCTCGGACGCCGCTCTCTTGCACGGCTTGGGCGATGTGCGCAGTGACGTCAATGAACTCGGTCTTATGGCGCGTCGGGATGCTTAATCGTTTGAACATCGTCGTGGAGCATCGGTTGAAACGTTTCAACGTTTGGACGTCAGAACGTTTCAACGTTTCTGCACGTTCCAGGCGGCTTGGAGTCGCGGGTCGTTAATTTGCACTTTGGCTCGCTCTCGGAGCCGCTGCATCAAAGTTAGTTTCAACTGCTCGCGCTTCTGTTTCTCCACCACCCGACGGACTTCCTCCGCGCACTCTTCGAACGTCTTGCGCCTGCGGGGCAGCCGCCTTTCTAACTTGAGGATGTGCCACGCCCCTTGATTTTCCACAACGTCACTGATCTCACCGGGGGCAAGTTTGCGGATGGCATCGGCTAACGGCTTTGCCAAATCCTCCAGACGCTCTATCCCACGGTCACCGCCTTTACTTTTGGTCGTGGGGTCCTCCGAGAAAATCTTAGCCAAAGCCGCAAAGTCGCTCCCCGGGCTGCGCAGGGCTTTGAGCAATTCCCGCGCACTCTGCGGGTTGCTGAGCAGGATGTCCCGCACCTGCACCCGCTCGGGCTCTGTGAATTCTTCGGGATGTTGGGCGTGGTAAGTGCGCAGATCCGTGTCCGTCGGCTTCGCTTGCTGGGCGACGATTTTGTCTGTCAGCAGGTCGCGCCGCAGGCTGCGGCGATAGTCGGCTTCCGAAGCGTAGCCAAACATGCGTATATGCTCCTGGAAATCGCGCGCCGACAGGAACCGTTTCTTATGCAGCTGCAGGGCTTCGTCCAGTTCCTTGTCCGACACGCTGACCCCGTGCCGCCGTGCTGCCTGCTCCAGCAACTTTTCGTCAATCATCTGCTGCAGCCCTATCACACCAGCCCGCGCTATCAGGGCTTGATGTAACTGCGATTCGGTGATGGGCATGCCGTTGACCACGGCGACCGTCTTGTCCGCTGCCACGACCTTCCTGCAGCCTGGCAGCGCTACGAAAAGCAGGAGTATACACTGCCAACCTCGCATGGACTCAGTAACCTCTTTTCCATTCCTCATGGTTCTCGCACTAACGTGACGGTATCAATAGTTGCGCCGTTGCCGTCATTCCTTTTCCCCTCGCCTAACCCCTCCCCGATGAAAACGTCTGGCCCGGTGAGCGCATGGGTGTCGTGGCGAGGAACGCTGCGAAGCCGTCCCCTCTTGTCCGTCAGGGCGAGCGGAGCGAAGCCATCCCCTGCGCACGAGATCGCTCTGCTTCGTTCCTCACAACCGCTGTGCTCCTTGGTATGACACCGACGAAGGAGATTGCTATTGCTGCGCTACGCCCGCCATGACAGGCATCCGCACAGGGATGGCTTCGCCGCGCTCGCCCTGACATCAGGAGTCAGGACAAAAAACCACCACAACCCACTTACCTCACTCCCCTCCCATGAGGGGAGAGGTTAGGGGAGGGCAAAGATGGTGTAAGCAACTGCGTAACTTCTGAGTATATCAGAGCGGTGGGAGAGCGTCAACGACGCATCTGTTCTCGCGTCACGCGCGGACGCCCCACCGGCTTGTTTCCAGCAGCGGCGATGAGATCCTCCATGCCGGGCGGCACACCCAGCAAAATGTCGCGCACGAGGGGATGGTCGGGCTGGATGAAGCATCCGAGGAGGTCAACTTTTACTGGGCCGCTTGCCGCAGCGACGGCACGGGTGTGAGATAAACGTCATAACGCCCGTCGCGGTTCGACACAAACGCGATATTCTTGCCGTCGCGCGTCCAGGCGGGATACTGCTCCATCGCCGGGTGATGGGTGAGGCGTGTCAGATGCGAACCGTCGGTGTTGACCACGTAAATCTCGTAGTTGCTATCGCGGTTGGAGACGAAAGCGATTCGCGTCCCCTCAGGCGACCACTGCGGGTAAAAGTCCAGCGCGGGATGGTGTGTCAGGCGGGTGACGTTCTTGCCGTCGGCGTCCATGACGTAAATCTCGGAGTTGCCGTCGCGGAAAGAGGTGAAGGCGATGCGCTGACTGTCGGGCGACCAGGCGGGATACTGGTCGAGCGCGATGTGTTCTGTCAACTTCTGAAGGTTCTTGCCGTCGGCGTCAGCGATGTAAATCTCTTGGTTGCCGCTGCGCGTGGAGGTGAATGCAATTTTCTTCCCATCGGGCGAAAAGGCGGGATGATTATCAAACGCCTTGCCCGTAATGAGCGGCGTCGGGTTCGAGCCATCGGCGTTCATTGTGTAGATGTCCAGTTCGCCGTCCGTCCCTGAGAGCGTTACATGGACGTAGGCGATGCGTTGTCCGTCCGCCGACCACGACGGATACGAGCGCGACGCGAAGTCGGGTTGATTGGGCGTCAGTTGTTTCTCACCGGTGCCGTCCGCGTTGGACACGCACACGGAAAACTGCCGCCCGATTTGGCGCGTGTAAGCCAGTTTCGTCCCGTCGGGCGAAAAAGTGAGATGCTGCTTGAGGTAGCCGTCGGTTGTGAGGCGACGCACGGGCGTTTGACTCAAACTGATGCCTGTCAGCATCGCCACAAACAGCCCAACAGACAGTGAAACTTTGCAAGGGGTTCGCATGTATCCTCTCCACATGGGATTCATTGTAACCGATGGAACGGGCTTTGGCAAAAGGTATAAACCCGCTCTTGTCTTTTTGCGGCAGATGTGTGATACTCTGGGCGAATGAGAATTTGGGACAATGGGGAGTGAGCGTTCAATCATGTCCTCATTGACTCACTGACTTTGAGGAGGAGAGGACCATGCCGACCTGTGCACAATGTGGTTCCACCAACGCTGATACGTCCACGTCATGCTGGAAGTGTTACGCCCCGCTGACGGCGAGCGCGTCGGTAGGGGCGGCGGCGCCGTCCGCGTCTTCGGCGACTGCCGCGCCCCGCGCGGCTGTTGCCCCGCGCCCTGTGACGGCATCGCGCAGTCGGGCGAAGGGTTCACCCCTGCCGATCATTCTCGTTCTCGTGCTGTTGTTAGCCGCTGGCGGAGCGGGAGCGTATTACTGGTTTGTCCTGCGCATCAACATGGCAAAGCAGATAGCGGTGGAATACACGAAAGCGGAGTTGTCCTTTGACATCGCTAAGATGAAGCAACTCTGCACCAGCGGCTCCGCTCAAGACATCGCCAAGTTGGAGCAGATGGTGACCCAACTCCCGCAACTCAAGACGCTCATCACGTTGAACAAAGCCGAGGCTGGAGAAGCCACCTTGACCGCTCAAGAGGCGCAGGTGAAGGTCAACGTTCAGTTCTCGGTGATGACCATCTCGCAAAACATCACGCCAACCGTTGTGCTGGTGCGCGAGGGGATCGGGTGGAAGGTGGACTTCACCAAGACCAGCCAAGCTAACGCTGCCCTGCAGATGCGAATCCTCCAGGACCTGCTCAAACGGGGGCAAGGATTGCTGCTGCGCGGGTTGCCGGGGTTCGGCGGACGATAGCCCTCACACCACCGTCTCCAACAACATCTGACTCGCCACATCCAACTGGGTGGTATCGGGGATTTCGTAGCGGTTGCCGTCCACGTCCCGGAGGAGAACGCGATTGGTGCCGGGCAGGCGGCGGATGTCGTCGCGCTCGCGGATCTCAAAGGTGCGCACGCCCCGGTCGGTCTCAACCTCCCACGATAGCACCCCGAAGCGGTTTTTCAGGCTGAGGACGCGATGGATGCGCGGAATGAAGTAGCGCTTCGCCAGCTCCTCCTCCAAAATCGTGCGGGAGGCGCGGTCGAGTTTTTCCACGTCCTCAATCAGCCCTAAGTCCTCGCCGTCTTGGTTGGTGATGGCGATGAACTTCGTCGGCGCGGTGAGCGGGAAGGCGCGCACCGGCGTCACGTTTTCCAGCGTCTCCCCGTTCTCCAGTTCCACCACTAATTCGTTGAACTGGTTGCGCTTAATCACGATTTGCTTCGGGTCGAAGTAGCGGATTTCCCTGCTGAAATCAGGCGTGTCGGACATGGTCGCGTATTCGGGTATTCGCGTGTTCGGGTATGTGGGGGTTCGCCTATTCGGTGTTTGCGTATTCGCGTAGCGACAGTCCTCCCAACCACACGAACCCCCACATACCCGAACACGCGAATACGCAAACACCTGATTCCTTACACCGCCCTCGTTTTTGCCAGTTCCTCTTGCATCCGCACCAGCCGCTTGAAGATGCCGTCCTCGTGGGCGAGCAACTCCTCATGCGTGCCTTGTTCCACCAGTCGCCCCTTGTCAAAAACGAGCAGGCGGTCGGCAGCGGACAGCGTAGACAGGCGGTGCGCGATCGCAATCGTCGTGCGGTTCTGGACAAGGCGGTTAATGGCTTGCTGAATTCTGGCTTCGGTTTCGGTGTCCACCGAGGAGGTCGCCTCGTCCAGAATCAAAATGCGCGGGTTTTTCAGAATGGCGCGGGCGATGGAGATGCGCTGTTTCTCGCCGCCCGACAGCCGTGTGCCCCGCTCGCCGCACATCGTGTCGTAGCCATCCGGCAGGCGCAGGATGAACTCATGGGCGTTGGCGGCTTTAGCGGCGGCGATGACCTCTTCCATCGTCGCCTCGGGCTTGCCGTAGGCGATGTTTTCAAAAATCGTGCCGTAGAACAGATACGGCTCTTGCAGCACGACGCCAATCTGGTCGCGCAGGCTTTTGACGGTCACCTTGCGAATGTCGTGTCCATCAACGTAAATCGCGCCTTCCTTGACGTCGTAAAAGCGCCCGATGAGGTTGATGAACGTCGTCTTCCCCGCCCCGCTGTGCCCGACTAAGCCAATCATCTCGCCCGGGCGGATTTCGAGGTTGATGTCGTGGAGAACGTTCTTGCCCGGCTCGTAGGCGAAGGAGACGTTCTCAAATTTGATATGTCCCTTAATGGCGGGCAAGTCGACGGCGTCCTCGTCATCGTCAATCTCTGGCTTGGTGTCAAGCAGTTCAAACACGCGCTCGGCGGCGGTGGCGGCGGCCTGCACCTGGTCGTTGACCGCGCTCAAGGTCTGCACCGGCCCATAGAACCGCCAGAGGTAGTTGATGAACGCGATCAACGCCCCTACGGTCATCCGTTCCCCCTGCGAGTTGAGAACGATGGAGCCGCCGTAGCCCCACACGGTAATGATG
>JANWYM010000189.1 GCA_025055355.1 Abditibacteriales bacterium | reverse complement strand
CTACGACCCCCACGTGCCGTGGCAGCAGATGTTAGATGACACCGTGAGTTTCCTCCGACGGCTCGCGCCCATCCTCCGCGACTGCGGCTTGAAATTGGGGCTGGAGACGCATCAGGACGCGACGACGTTTGAATTGCTGCGCGTGATGGAGTCCGTCGGCAGCGACGTGGTGGGCATCACGTTGGACACCGCCAACCTTCCCATGCGCCTGGAAGACCCCCTCGAAGCCACGAAGCGTGTGGCGCCGTTCGTGGTGATGACGCATACCAAGGATTCCATCCTCTTCTTCGGCGACGAGGGCTTGCGTTGGCAAGCGCGCCCGTGCGGGCAGGGCGCGATGCCTCTGACGGAGATGATCCCGCTCCTCCCTGATAACATCATGTTGAGCATCGAAGACCATCCCCGCATCTATTCGATTCCGATTTTCGACCGCGCCTGGTTGAGCAGTTACACCGACCTGACCCCACAGGAACTCGCCGCGTTGGTGCGCCTTGCCCGCGAGACGGAGAAGCGCATTGCCTGCGGCAAAATTAGCAACCCGGAGCAGGAGGAGACCGTATCATGGGAGGAAAAAGTTAGCAGACGGGTGCGGGACAGCGTGGGGTTTTTGAAGGGGCTGAGAGATCGTCACTGCGCAGGTCTCCTTCCCTCTCCTGCTGAACCGTAGGTTCCGCGTTGTAGGTGTCGTCGTCAATTGCGTTTTGCTGGCGTATGAAAATGTCATGGCGAGCGAAGCGAAGCCATCCCCGCCGCTGGCAACCGCCTGCTCCATTGGGGATTGCTTCGCTGCGCTCGCAATGACAGGCGTTTTCGGAGGAACCATCCATGTCCCCGAGGGGACACTACGCCGCATAAAATCGTCCTCGTCGTCGTCCTCGTCCTCGTCGTCGGTCGTTTTTTGAGTTTCGAGGTCGAGGACGACGAAGACGACGACGATTTTTCAAGGGAGTGAATGTGAATGTCCTCCTCCAGCCGTGGAGACGTTGAGAGGTCCTGTCAAGCCGCGCGGCAATCGCTTCAGCAGGGACAGTGGGACGCTGCCATTCGCACGCTGCGCGAGGCGCTGGCGTCCGAACCGAACCACTTTGAGGCATTATGTCTGTTGGGCATTGCCCTCGGACAACAGGGGCAAACGGCGCAAGGGATTGAAACGCTGCGTGCCGCGCTGCGCGTCAACCCCCACAGCGCACCAGCACATTTCAACCTCGCTCAACTCTTTCAGCGCGCGGGGAACGTGCAGGAAGCCATCGCTGAACTGGAAGCCGCGCTGCGCATCGACCCACGCTACGAGCATGCCCGCTCCGCGTTGCAAGCGCTGAAACAGCCGCCATCGCCACCCGCTGAACTCCCCCCGCAGCCGTCCGCGCCTACTGCCTTCGTCTGTGTCAATCATCCTCACCTGCGCGCCTCGGATAAATGTCGCAAGTGCGGTGCGCTGCTGTGCGGCGACTGCATTCGCGTGGACTACGGCACGCCGTTCTGCGAGCGGTGCTACGCGGAGGTCGTGAAAGAGCGCGAAGAGCGGGCGAAACAGCGCGCCGCCGAGCCAGTCCTCGCGTCGCCCTCCCAAAAGACGAAAGAGAAGCCTGAAAACATCTGGACGTTGTGTTGGGGGCTGGTGACCAACCCCAAAGACACGCTGGAAAACCGTTTGCCGGAGTATGTAGACAGCCCCGGCGTGTTGGGCAAGGTTGTGCTGTTCTACATCAACAGCACGGTGGTTTTTGTGTTAGTGGCGGCGCTCATAGGATACATCGCCTCCTCCCGAGGAGGACAGGGCACCAGCGGCGTGAGCGCATTAGGGGTGCCGTTGGGCGCTGGGGCGTTCGTTGTGGGCATCTTCAGCCTTTTCAACCTGCTGTTCACAGTCCTGATTTTTACGTTGATTAACATGGTGTTCGGCGGGGGTGATTTCGTCGGTGACTTCTTAAGCCTGCTCGCTCGCTTTGGTTTAGTGTGGGGGACGACGCAACTGTTCAGCGCGCCGTTGATGCTCATTGCGGGGCTTATCGGCTCCACGGGAGGATTGGCATTCATTCTCTGCGTCGTCTATTTCTGGCAACTGATACTCAACGTGCTGGTGCTGATGGTGACGTATGACTATCACTGGTTCACGGCTCTGGTGGTTCTTTGGTTTGCCAGTTGTCTCACTGGAGCCGCCCTGCGCGTATTGAGTCCTGCTGGCTTGTAATCATGAAACGTTCCCGCTCATCCTCACGCTATCTCGACGCCGCCACCGCCACGTGGCAGGAGGTCGCCGCGTTCCTCAAAAAGCATCGCGCCGCGATTTTGCCGCTGGGCGCGACGGAGCAGCACGGTCCACACCTGCCGCTGGCAACGGACACACTGTTGGCGGAAGCACTGGCGCGACGGGTGGCGCAAAAAAGCGTCGGCTTAGTGCTGCCCGCTCTTCCCTTCGGCTACTCGTGGGTCTGGCGCGACACACCCGGCACGCTGACGCTAAGTTTCGACACTTTCCGCGCCCTGATCAAAGACCTCGCCCGCAGCCTGCACCGCACGGGTTGTCAGTCCCTCCTCCTCCTCACCGCGCACGGGGCAAACGTGCAGCCGCTCAAATACACTGTGCGCGAGTTGGCGGACGAGTTGCCCCTGCGGATTTTGCACCTCATGTATCCCGGGCTCTCGCAGATCCTGCAAGGCACAGCCGAGTCGGAGATGTGGCTGCCGGGCAACTTCCACGCGGAGGAGTTTGAAACGTCGCTAATGCTTGCCCTCCATCCCGACCTCGTGCGCATGGACAAAGCCGTGCGCGAGTATCCGCCGCGCTCAGTGCTCTACGAACATTCTTCATTACCGATGGGCGCGTTGAGTCAATCGGGCGTGTTCGGCGACGCCACCGTCGCCAGCTCCGAAAAAGGCACGGTATGGCTGGAGGCAGCGGCGGAAAAAATAGCGGCGATATGGCGGGAGTTTCTGAAGGATAAGAGCGGACGGATTTCATTAGCCGATTAAGAGCCCTTCCGCAAACTCTCCCTCCCTTGACAAGGAGGAGTCAAGCGAGGTCACTCCCCTCCTGACCGAGGAGGGGTCGGGGGAGGTCCACTCCCCTCCTTGCCAAGGAGGGGTCGGGGGAGGTCAAAGTAAAGCCAACAACGCCCGGCTGTCTCCTTTGCGAAGGGGGACCGCAAGGTTTCAAGTAGCCTGCGACGCCGTCGCGGAGAAATCCATCACGGCGCGACGGGCTACATTACCGTAAACGTCACCGTCTCCGACTCGTGTACCTTGCCGTCAGCGTCGTAGGCGATGGCTTTGACCGTGTGCGTGCCTGCCTTGAGCCGCTCCTTAGACAGCAAGCAGCGAAATGGGGCGACGTTGGTGACGATGCTTAAGCGGCCATCAATCACGAACATCACGTAGCGGGGGCGCAGAGACAGTGGGAACAGGACGCCAATCTCAAGGCTGCCAGAGACGACCTGATGGTTTTTCAGGTGACTGATTCTGACGGAGGAAAGGGCGGTCATGACTGCGCCGCGATGTTCCAACGCTTCGTCCAGCAGGCGTTCCTCTGAGGAGACAGAGGCTGGAGTCCCTGCACCCTCAACTTTGGGCGGCGGCGGTCTCCGCGCAAAGTGATACGGCACGTCGCTGAGAAAATACGGGTCGGCGATAAGCGTGCGGTAAGTTTGCAGCACCCGCTCGTTGTCCGTGAGCGAGTAATTGTTATCGGCTAAGCCGACGGCGATGGTGTCGAGGCAGAACCAGTTAATCATCTTCACGCGTGGGAACTGCGTTTTGAGCGACTGATACAGGCGGGTCATCTTTTCAATAGCGAAGTCAACCGTTGCTTGCTTCGTTGCCTTGCAATAATGCGTAGCGGCAAACTCGGAAATCTGGATGGGCTTACGGTGCGCGTAGAGGTTGTAAACGTAGCGCAGAAACTCCACAGGGTCCTTGTGGTCAGCGCGGCGGGCGGCGTCACCGTCGTGGACGTAGACGCTGTAAATGTTGACGCCCACCCAGTCCACGTAAACATCACCCGGATAGTAGGCGGGAATGTTCTCCTGCGGAACGGCAAACGGCGTCCAGACCATTGCCACGTTAGGGGCTTCTTGCTGCATGACCTGCGACACCAACTGAAACTTCTGGATGTAAAGCGCAGGATTGCCATAGTAAGCCGTCCACGCCCCGTTCATTTCGGAGGCGAAGCGGAGGAAGATAGGGCAGTTTGCCGCTGCCGCCTCCCGCGCCCAGCGGCGGAGGTAAGCGTCATCGCGCACCCGCTCCAAACCCTCGTTGGGTTCGAGGGCAATATGCGGCGCGGCACCGACGGCTTTGACCTTCTCTACCCAGGCACGGGGGAAAGGGCGACCGTAGGCGACATAGGTAAGGTAGGAGGCGTGTTTCTTCTTGGTCAACTCCTGAAACTTCGCAAAGTCGCCCCGCACGATGAAGTCGCGGTCCACAAAAGCCCCAATGTAGCAACCCGCAGGTGGCTCATATTTCCCCAGTCCCACTGCCTGCGTTGAGAACTCGCCAAGCCACATCGCCAAAAAAGCGCTTGACATTATCCCCAAGAAGTGATAGGAAGACATAGCCAAGCCCAGTATAACACAATGCTTATTGCTCGAACAAGTGTCAAAAATACCGTCACTCTGTCGGCAAAGTTTACAAACGCTCCTTGCGTCCTGGGTGCCATCAGGGGAGTGTAACCCGCGACGCTGTCGTGGGTCCCCTCATCGGAAGGCACATTTTCGCCTATCACGAAGGCATGGCACGATGTTTGCTGAGACGTAGTATAGCGAGGAAAAGGAAAGAAATGATGCCCCTCAAACGGATAGAAATAGGAATAGGGCTAATACTGCTGGTCGTTACCGCCCCGTTCATAGGACGTGCCGATGACTTTTCTCCAGAGGAAAATGTCACCTGCGATGCCATTGCGCATGCCACCGAGGGGGAAGAGCAAGGTGCGTTAACGGGGGGTATTGGCGCTTCTATAACCGAGGATGAATTGCTCAACCTGTTGACAGCAATCAGCCTTCAGACCCTCGCCGTCCCCTTCTGGATGCGTACGCAGGAGGAAAAGGAAGTCACCTCCACTAAAGACAAGGGGGAGCGCTTTGCGCTTCTCCTCCTTTTAGCGATGTTCTCGGATGTGATCACGGACGATTGGGGCAGGCGAAATCTATTCGTCGGACCGGTACAACCTCCTCATGATCCTGGCTTCCCCCCGCCCGGTTCGGGAACGCCCGGCGGTGGAACGAACTCCCCAAACTTTAACCTGCCCAACCCTTTCCCTCCGCCCGCTCCCCCCAATACACCTCTGAATAATCCCTTTGGACCGATTCCTGAACCTTCCTCATTCCTTCTCATCGTCATCGGTTTGGGCGTGCTGGCGGGGTATCAATACAGACGCAGAAAGCGATAGGGGGCGGGTTAGAGGCATGCGGCACATCCCGATTGCTTTACTCGTGGACGACAGTTGCCCGCTCGTTCACGTTCTGCGGTTCCACTGGGAGGACGTGCATCATCGCGAACCCGTCACGAAAGATGGGCGGCGGATGCTTGATTACATCCCCAACTCTTTCCTCGAGGCCTACTGCGACGTCTGCGACCGCTGGGGGATCGCGGGCAAGTTCTCCATCGTCCCTGCGCCCGCTGGGCGCGGCGACGTCGTGAATGGCATCCAAGGTTTTCCGCCCAGCGAAACGCAGGCGTGGTTGAGGACGGTGAAACGTCGCCTCAGCGACCGCTTCGATTTCACCCCCGAAGGCATCACCCACAACCTCACCGTTGACCTCACCACTGGCGCGATGCTCCCCATCGGCGAATCCGACTGGTCGCAAACACAAACGCGGGACACGCTACTACCCTACCTCGTCCGCGCCCTGGAACTCCTCAAAGCCGCTGGCATTGACGCCAACGGCTTCACCTCGCCGTGGGTGTTTGGCATCAAGTCCGAACCTGAATACATGGTCTCTATGGTCGAGGCGCAGCGGCAGGTTTACGGACGCGACTCGAGTTGGTATTTTCTACACATGCTCTGGAGCCAACCCACATCCCGCCCCTGGGTGGCTTATCAGGACGAACGCGGGCGGCTGGTGTCCATCCCCGCCAACGTCCGCGACCTGTGGTGGGAAACGATTGACGATGCCCACGCCGACCCAAAGGACATCGCCCGCCGTCTCTATGAACAAACGCTGCAAGTCGTTGAAGCCGGCGGCTTGCCCGTCGTGCTGACCCACTGGCAATCCCTGTTCTCCAACGGCGCGCCCAACGGTTTGCAGGCGTTGGACGAATTCGGACGCTTGATTGCCCAAGACGGCAGGTTCGCGTGGCAACGGTGCTCAGAGATTGCGGAGATGGCGGAGCAACCCTCCAACCACCCAACCCCCTAACCCTCCGCCGCCCTCACCTTCGGTAGCACGTTTTTCTCCACGTCCGCATCGTTGTTCGGCGTCGGCACGTCTTTGAAAAGGAACCAGTGCTCGACGTGCTCCACCGCCGCACCGGGCGGCAGGCGCGTGAGCGGACCGAGAGTTTCCAGTTCGAGCATGTCGCCGTTCGTGAACATCTCCACCGACGCGCCGAAGTCGGGATAGGTCGCCCCTTTGACGAAGTTGAACCTCTTCACGAACAGATGCCCGTTGCGGGCATACGCCGCCCAGCCGTCAGAAGCCATCACGCCAATTTTTTGCGGCTTTGTCACGGTCGAGTCCTGACGCAGCAGGATGTATTTGCTGCCCCATGTCCAGCGCGGGTCGGTCATGTCGGTGTAAGCCCACAAGGTTAGCGAGTTAGTGGGCAGCAGGTTCTCCTCGTGCGCGCCGCGCGGCGGCAGCGGCACGATGCCTTTCCCGCCTGGCGCCATGACCGTCAGCGCCCACGGCGCCAGTTCCACCGCCCATAGGTTCGTGTTGCGCAAGCGATGCACCACCTCGACGCGCGCCGCGTTCGGCGACAGGCGAATGTCCATCTCCTTCTGAATCCCTGTCGTCGTTTCCGTCGGCTGGATGAGGCGCACGAAGCCGGGATGTTGTTCCCACTTGACCGGCGCGTTGTCGGGAAAATACGTGCGTGGCTTCTCCTCGGGCGCGTGCCACAGGCGATGCCCCCCGTAGATGCGCCACTCGTCGCCGCCCGTTTTGCCCATCATCTCCTCATACTCTCTGAATTCGTTCTCTGCGTTGCCGAACCCGAACCGAATGATGCGCGGTCCCACGTCCGTCGTGACTATCAAATCAACGATGCCGTTCGACAAACGATAACAGTTCTGCCAGCCTTTGTAGTTTATCCTCTCCACATTAATCCTCCCTTGTCGCTGCAACAGTAGCCCGTGAAATCGCGGGTCGAAACGCAAGTCATCTGGACGCCCTTGCCTTTGCGTTTGGACTGGCGTTACGGTCATCAAAGCGATGCATAGAAGATGAAAGCCATCCGATTTAGAAGGCTCGACGCTGTCGCTCATCTTAACACACTCGTGGAACGGAAGTCAACGCGCAGCGTAGGGGCGGGCGTCCCTGCCAGCCCTCGTATCAGAGCGAGATGGGCTG
>JANWYM010000188.1 GCA_025055355.1 Abditibacteriales bacterium | reverse complement strand
CTGTGAGGGCGCTAAGTAAATGCCGCGCTCCAGCATGGCGCGGAAGAACTTCGCGTAGCGCTGCGTGTCGGCGGTTTTCGCCGAGTCGTAGTCCGTCACGGGTTGGTCGGTGAAGAACGTCGTCATCATACTGCCGACGCGGTTGCACGTGACGGGAACGTTGGCTTTCTTGGTGGCTTCCGCCAAGCCGTCGGCGAGACGTTGCGCTTTCCTTTCCAACTCCGCGTAAATCACTTGGTTCTGCAAAACTTTCAGCACGGCAATGCCCGCCGTCACAGCGACAGGATTGCCTGAGAGCGTGCCCGCCTGATAGACCGGACCAGCGGGGGCGATGTGCTCCATGATGTCGCGCCGTCCCCCATACGCCCCGACGGGAAAGCCGCCGCCGATGATTTTGCCCAGCGTCGTCAAGTCGGGTGTGACGCCGTAAAGTTCCTGCGCCCCACCGTAGGCGACGCGGAAGCCGGTGATCACTTCATCGAAGATGAGGACAATCCCATGCTGGGCGGTCAACTCGCGCAAACCTTCCAAAAAGCCGGGCTGAGGCGGCACGACGCCCATGTTGCCCGCAATCGGCTCGACAATCACGCAGGCGATGTCCTTGCCCTGCGCCGCGACGATCTCGCGGAACTGGTCAATGTCATTGAACCGCGCCTGAATCGTTTCGCTAACATAACTCTCCGGCACGCCGGGGCTGCCGGGGATACCTAACGTCATCACGCCCGAACCGGCGGCGACAAGCAGCGCGTCGGCGTGACCGTGATAGCAGCCGTCGAACTTGACGATTTTGTTCCGCTTGGTAAAACCGCGCGCCAGACGAATTGCACTCATCGTCGCCTCCGTGCCGCTGTTGACCAGGCGCACGAGTTCGATGGATGGCACGGCGTCGCAAATCATCTGCGCGAGTTCGACTTCTAAGGGCGTCGGCGCGCCGTAACTCGTTCCCCGTGTCACTGCGTCCTGCACGGCTTCCACGACCGGCTTGGGCGCGTGCCCCAAAATCAGCGGTCCCCACGAGCAGACGTAATCCACATACCGATTGCCGTCTACGTCATACAGATACGCGCCCTCGCCGCGCGCGATGAACAGCGGCTCGCCGCCGACGGACTTGAACGCCCGCACGGGGCTGTTGACACCGCCGGGAATGAACTGCTGGGCTTGCTCAAACAGTTGACGCGACTTGTCTGTCTTCATCGTGTGTCTCCCTCGAAAATCGTCCTCGTCGTCGTCTTCGTTCTCGAACCTCAAAAACGACCGACGACGAGGACGACGATCTTCATACAGATGCGGAGCCAGACAATCCCCTCCATGGCACAATCTCCTCCGCGGGGGATGGCTTCGCTGCGCTCGCCATGGCAGACATTTTCGAAGGAAAGGGCAAAACGCAAAAGTTTAGTTTATTCCCTTCCCTTCGCCCCGACTTTGTGATATACTCCTGCCTGTTAGTATTTTATCATTGGAGGGAGATCGTGTCATGCGTCGTTTACGCCAGACGTTTGGTTTCACGCTCATTGAACTTCTCGTCGTCATTGCCATCATTGCCATTTTAGCCGCTATTCTCATGCCTGTCTTTGCTCGCGCCCGCGAGAAAGCCCGTCAAGCCAGTTGCTCCAGCAACCTCAAGCAGATTGGAACCGCTCTGATGATGTATGCGCAGGATTACGATGGGTTCATGCCGCCGTCGCAGTTGCCTTCGACGGGATTGAATTTCTCCTGGCCTACCATGGTGCAACCTTACATTAAGAACGCGCAAGTGTTCGTTTGTCCATCTGGGACGGAGGGGGCTTCCGGGCGCACCTGGACGTCAGCGAACGGCGTCGGCAGCGGCAGTTACACCGACATCACCGTTGATAGCCCCACCCCGTTCAACCTCTGCGGTGACGGGACGAGCATCCCGCTCCAACCCTCTCCCTGCACCGTGCCGCGTCTGTCCTACGGGCGCAACTTTATCCCTAACCAAGCGGCGGCGTGGGCAACGCCAGGCTTTTACAACGGCAACAAAAGCGGCTTCGTTACGACCGGCACCACGCTATCTGTCAACGATGCCGCGATTGAAGAGCCTGCCACCACTATCCATGTTGTAGACGCCTGGACACAAAACACGGGCTGGGGCAACTCTATTCGCGGCATCCAGCAGGAAATCCGCACCGACCGCTTCCCTAACTACACTGCCAGCAAGGTCGCTAACCGTCACAGCGAGGGCTTCAACGCTATCTTCGGGGATGGGCATGTCAAGTGGGTCAAATACGGCTCGACCCAAGCCAAAGATTGGACGATTCAGGCGGATTGATTTCTCTTGAACGCAAGGACGCAGGGGGTGCATTACGTAAAATTTGCAACTTTGTAGGGGCGCGCCCCGAGGGCACCCGCCGTGCCAGCCCGATTGCGATGACAGAAGCGGGCTGGCAGGGACGCCTGCCCCTACGGATGACTCTGAACAGAGCAGGACTGCAAATTTTGCGTAATGCATCCGACGCGGGGGACTGTTCATGGACCTCACAAATTACAAATTACGCGTATTTGACTACTCGAGGGAGTGCATGAGTCCATGAGCAGCACTTCACGTCTTGGCGTTTTATCGCGGTAAGCATCGCTGATGCCCTGCCGGATGAGAATGTCATTCCGAGCGGAGCGAAGCAACCCCCTCTGCTGCACGGGGCACAAGGTAACCTACAGCGCCACAACACGACGTCATTGCGAGCGGAGCGAAGCAATCCCCTGCGGAGGAGATTGTGCAGCGGAAGGGATTGCTTCGCTGCGCTCGCAATGACAGGTATCTTTGGAGGAGACCCGCTGTGAAAATCACCGACGTCAAAGCCTTCCCTATTCGCGTTCAACGTCCTTTCCTCTTCGTCAAAGTCGAAACGGACGCAGGCATCTTTGGCGTGGGCGAAGCGGGGTTGACGTGGCGCGAGGAAGCCGTCGCGGGTGCGGTCCATCACCTGAAAACCTTCCTCATCGGCGCAGACCCGATGCGCACCGAATACCTGTGGCAGCAGATGTTTCGCGGCGGCTTCTTCCCCGCCGACAAGGTTATCAGTTCGGCGATTTCGGCGATTGACATCGCGCTGTGGGACATCAAGGGCAAGGCGCTCAATCAACCCGTTTACAACCTACTCGGCGGGCTGTGCCGCGACAAAGTGGTATGCTATCCGCACAACGGCGGCGCGACGATTGAAGCCCTTGTGGAGAGTTGTCAACGCACGACGGCGGAAGGGTGGAAGTTCGTTCGCTGGGGGCAACCGGAGACGGGGCAGGGCATTCTGGAGCCATCGCAGTCAGTGCGGCTCGCCATCAAGCAGTTCGAAGCCGTGCGCGCGGCGCTCCCAGAGATTGAAATTTGCTTTGATGTTCACACGCGGCTTGACCCGCCCGACGCGATGCGCCTCTGCCGCGAAGTGGAGCGGTTTCATCCGTTCTTCATCGAAGACCCGCTGCGCTCCGAAAGCCCACACGCCTATCGTGCGTTCGCGCCGCACGTCCACGTGCCGCTCGCGGTGGGCGAGCAGTGGGCGAGCAAGTGGGAGTTCCGTCCACTCATCGAGGAAGACCTGATGCACTACGCCCGCATTGACCTGTGCATCGTCGGCGGCATCACCGAAGCGACCAAAATCGCCCGTTGGTGTGAGACCCACTACATCAACCTCGCACCGCACAACCCGCTGGGTCCTGTGTCAACGGCAGCGGGGTTGCATCTGTGCTTGGCATCCCCTAACGTGGGCGTTTTGGAGTTGCCGCGCAAGCCGGGCACCAGTTTGACGGACTTGTTCCCCGTGCAAGTCGAGTGGGAAGACGGCTACCTCCTTGCCCCCACCCGTCCGGGGCTGGGCATTGAGTTCAACGAGGACGCCGTGAAAGCCTATCCCTACGAGCCCGGCACTTCGCCGCAGTTGCGGCGGCTGGACGGAGCGTTTACCAACTGGTAAAAGTTTAGCTGTCGACGGATTTGGTAACGGATGAAGCGGATTGCTTTCGGATTGGACGTCGACGCCCTCCGCTTCATCCGTTACCAAATCCGTTAACAGCTAGCGACAGTCCTGAGACTATCAGGTCGAGTAAACGCAAAAGTTTAGAATCCTATTTAACAAACCTGCAACATGGCAGACTTCATCACACCCCCGTTGCCGAAAGATTTGCAGTTCTGGCGTCACAAAGCGGAGCGGATGCGGCGGAAGTCGCTGCGGTTCGTGCAGTTGGACGCCGACGGCACACGAGCCGTTGAGATGCTGCAGCGCGCGCTGGACGTCATTCACGATTTGACCAAGGTGCATCCGCACCGCGACGAGGACGAATTGACGATTCAGTTCTTGGGCATTCGTCTGTTCAATGCCATCGTCACGTCCTACGAGATGATGCTCTGCGGCTACTATCAGGTCTCGCTCGCCCTGCAACGCGACATCATCGAAGTCGGTTTGCTCCTCGACTACTTCGACTTTGACCGCACGCAAATCCGTCACTGGCGCGAAGCCGATAACGAGGAGCGCAAGAAACATTTCAAGCAGGTCAAAATCCGCGAGACGCTCGACGCCCGCGACGGACAAGTTGCCGAGGAACGCCGTCGCATTTACGAGATGTATTGCGAATACGCCGCGCATCCCACCTACGCGGGCAACATTCTCCTCGCCCCACGGGGGCTGGGTGAAATCGGTCCGTTTTTTGAGGAAGAACTCCTGCGGCACGGGCTGTTTGAACTCACGCGCCAGTCGCTCTGGGCGGCGACCAACTACCTCGCGCTCTTTTCCCACTTATCGCCCCCGCTCAAAGCATCCGTGGACCGATTTATCCACCAGGCGTTTGAATGGTTTGAGAACAATGTGGGACGACTAAAAGTGACGTAGTCCGGTCGGGGGCGTTTCAGGCGGATGAACGCCTCCTCTGTGTCGAAGAGGAACTTGGCGAGTTTCTTAGCGACGAAGGTTTTCCCGACACCCGTTGGTCCCGCGAAAAACAGGACGCCTTTCGGTTTGGTGGTGGTGCCGCTCGCCATGCCGGACAACCCTGCCCGCGCCAGGCACAGCACCTCCGTGACTTTCCTGACTGCCTCGTCCTGCCCTTTAACCCCCTCCGTCTGCGTGAACCAGTGGAATGCCCTGTCTAACTTCTCGATGCTCAGGCTGCCCCAGTAGTCCTGCTGCACGCCAATGCGGTAGCGGTTCACGAGGCTGCGGATGTCCCGACTGCTCAGATGATCCTTCTCTCGCACGTCCTCAATGATTGTGGTCAAGTTCGCGCAGGTAAAGCCCGTCGGTCAGGTTAGCAATCAGGTCAAGGTGTTCGTGCTCCCCCAGGCAATAGCGAGGGTAGCGCTCGCGGTCTTCCTTGTCAGGGGAGGGGATGGGAAGCACGCGGCACTTGGGGCTTTGGGTGTAGAGTTCAATGGGCGCCATCGTGTCCTGAAGCGCCACCAGCACCAGCCGATGGTTCGGGGTAATGTTCTCAACGGTCTTCTCCAGCCAGAGGAGACATTCCCGCTCGTCATCAGCATAGGAGGTTTTATAGGAGACCAGTTTGTCCAGATAAAACAGGACGGCGAAACGGTTGCGCTTGGGGTCGTTCAACTCCCGCGCCCAGCGAGCCAGAGTGCGGGCTGGCGTTTCCTGTTGACGCGAGGCGGTCTGGGGTGTGGTGGCAGCGAACTCATCAGGGGATGAGGTGACGGCAGGGGGCGGAGTGGGTTGTCCATCCAGCCTGCCTTCTCAAACGCGCGGCGGGCTTTGTCGCCAGAGAGGACGGAGAGTGACGGCATGTGTGCCTGCACCTCCGCTTTCGGTGTTCATAGTCCCAATGCCGCCGAGACGCCGTCCGAGCCGATGGACTCGAACTGCTTGAACACCTCGGCGTGCGCCCTCGATGAGCGAGATCATGATGATAACCCCGCCCACGCCGATGATGACGCCCAACAGCGTCGGAAACGAGTGCGGCGAAGCCATCTATCCTGCCCGTCATTGGCGCGCGCAGCTACCCATCCCCCACCCCTCCCGCCTTCTCCCCCACTGGGGTTGGCTTCGCGCCGCTCGCAACGACGGGCATTTTCGGAGGAGAGGGCAAAATGCGAAAGTTTAGATGTCACTTGAGGCTGCCTGCGGGCAGCCTTTTCTTTGGTGCGAGTGATAATCATGATGATGCCTTACATCATGCTCGCCCGCTTCCCCAGATATGCCACCAACGCTTTGTCAAACGGCTGCGTCGTCTCCATCGGCACGTAGTCTATATTTCCCTCGACACAGGTGCGCTTGAGGTGTGCGATGTGCTTGCTCAATTGGTGCAGGTAAGCCTCGCGCAAACTCTGCGGGTCCACGGCCAGTTCGGAGTTGTCCTCCATGTCGCGTAGCATGAGGGGGATGTCGAAGGGGAAGGTGGTCTCGTCTTTGTCCAGGATGTGGAAGACGATGACCTCGTGTTTTTTGTGACGGAAGAACTTGAGGGCGGTGGAGATGCGTTGTGGGTCGTCGAACAGGTCGGAGAGGATAATGACCAGCCCGCGCCGCTGCACGCGCCCGGCGATGTCGCCGAGTGCCTTGCCGGTGTTGGTCGCGCCGCGCGGCTGGAGTTGTGCCATCTGCTCGATGAGGACGTGGAAGTGATTGAGTTGCGCCCGCGCCGGGATGTAGGTGTCCACTTGCTCGCTGAACGTCACCAGCCCTACGGCGTCGCGCTGGTTGAGCATGAGGTAGGTCAACGCGGCGGCGATGTGGCAGGCGTATGCTAACTTGCTCATCCCGCTGCTGCCGTAGCCCATCGAAGCCGAAGCGTCAATCATCAGCCAAGAGCGCAGGTTGGTTTCTTCCTCGAACTGCTTGATGTAAAGTTTCTCCGACTTGGCGAACGCCTTCCAATCGATGTAGCGAATCTCGTCGCCGGGGTTGTATTGCCGATGCTCGGCGAACTCCACGTTGAACCCCAGATGCGGGCTGGCGTGCAGCCCCGCGATAAATCCCTCTACCACCAGCCGCGCCTTCATCTCCCAGTTGCTGATTTTGGCGATGACCTGCGGATTGAGAAAGTGGCGGGGGTCGGCGGTCATGTCGCGTTCCAGCATGGTTCATCAGCCTCCTTCGTCCATCGGTAACTCCCCGGGGTGACGCAGTTGCCCTCCGGATCTTTCCCCTCCCCCGACCCCTCGGCGGCGTGGTGACGAAGAAAGCCTAACTGTCAGGGGCAACAAGCCCCACCATGCCGCGTCGGTGACTCCCCTTCCCTTGGGAGAGGGATCGGAGCCAGGAAAAGAAGGCGTCAGCAACGGCGCAACTTTTGACTACTTCAGTAGCAGGATGGTTCGCGGTCCGACTACTCATCGCTGCTGCAATGGGCTATGCATTGCGCTCCTACAACCCGCCCTGCGGTTGCCTCCATCGTCGTCCGTCACGCTCCAACAGCGTTTCTCCCGTCGCCTTGTCAAAGAGATGCACCTTGTGTGGTAGGAAGCGCACGCGCACCGTGTCACCCCGGTCGAACGGCTGGTCGGGATGGGTGCGGGCTTTGAAAATGACGCCGTTCGTCTCCAACGTTAGATAGA
>JANWYM010000187.1 GCA_025055355.1 Abditibacteriales bacterium | reverse complement strand
GTAATGAATCTGCTTCGGGCGCTCCAGGAGTTTCACCGTTGCCATGTCGCTTCACCGCCTTCATTTTACGCGTCGCCGCCTTGACTGTCAAGGTTGATGTCGCCCTGACTGCTTGAAAGACCTTCGATCAACCTCTGGAAGGGGTCGGAGACCCACGCCCATCGAGGTTTCACTTCCCGCTTAACTCCCTATATTTATTGAGCGCCACTCGCTCGGCGGGGTTCTTGTTGATGATAGCCGCCAACACTTTCTTGGCTTCTTCCTTCTCCCCCAACTGGATGAGACATTCCGCTTTCAGGTAGAGCCCAATGGCGATGACCCTGTTCGCCAGCGCAGCGTCAATCTCTCGAATCGCCTCTCGGTAGCGCCCGGTCGTGTAGAACTCCCATGCCATATTGTAGATATTGCGGATGTAGTTCGCCATGAAGCGGGCGACGTCTTCGTCTGCGTATTCTTGAATCATGCGGTCATACACCCTCAACGCGCAGCAGAAATCAATGCTCCGCTCGTAGGCGTGTGCCAGGGTGCGCATCAGAATGCGCCGCCACTGCCGTAGGGGGCGCTTCTCCTCTGGGTCGAGCAGGACGGCTTTGCCAGCGTCCACCAACCGCAGCGTTTCCTCGAACACCATGATGGCGGCTTCTGTGTCGCCGAGGCGGTTGTAGTAGAGCAGCCCCAACTCGAAGCGCAAATCCGCCGAACGCGGCACAGCAGTGATGCCTCGCTTGAGCGCATCAATCCCTTTTTTGATCTGCTCCGCCTCGTTGAGTTTCAGGTCGGGGTCAACGCTCAAATTGTAGGCGTAATTAAACCCCAGCATCGTCCACGCCCGCACGTCGCTGGGGTCCAACTTCACGAGGCGCTCCAATACGGCAACCCCCTCCAGCAATTTGCCCGTGTCCAGCAACTCTACCGCCTTCTCCCACAACTCCGCCGCCTGTTCCTTTGGCGTCTGGGGCTTGTTTTGCTGCGCTCCATCCGCCCACGCTGCCTTCGTCAACAGTATGCTGACAACGACCATCCATCTCAACGTTTTCCACATCCGTTTGCTGACCATGAAACGCCTCCTGAAAACGTTAGCACGTTAGCATGTTGGAACGTTTAACCTGCCAGCGTGCTAACGTTCCAACGTGCTAACGTGCTGAGGGAAGATTCTATCACACGACCGGACGGTTGACAACCTGCATCGCTCTCTCTAAAACGTCTAATCCCTTGTGCAATTCCGCTTCCGAGATAGTCAGCGCGGGCGCGAGGCGCAGGGCGTTGTCAGCGTGGAGGAAGGTGGTGAGAATCAACCCCTCTTGGAGGGCGCGTTCCATTGCCGCAATCGCCTGCGCCGCTGTCGGGAATTCAACGGCAAGCATCAATCCTTTCCCGCGCACGTCAATTCCCCAATTTGCCGATTTCCCCGTCATTTCCAGTCGTTCCCGGATTTGCTCTCCCAACGTGGCGGCGCGCTGCGGTAGATTCTGTTCAAGGATGATGTTCAAACTTGCCAGCCCCGCCGCGCAGCAAACAGGGTGCCCGCCGAAGGTGGTGACGTGCGACAGCGGGGGGTCTTCCGAGAGCGTGCGCATCACCTCTGCCGAACCGACGAACGCGCCAAGCGGCATCCCGCCGCCCAAGCCTTTCGCCAGCGTGATGATGTCCGGCACGATGTTCCAGTGTTCTAAGGCGAACAGTTTGCCCGTGCGACCGCAGCCGGTTTGCACCTCGTCAAAGATGAGCAGCGCGCCGACCTCATCGCACCGCTGTCGCAGCGCAGGAAGAAATTCATCCGACGGCACGCGCACGCCCGCTTCGCCCTGAATCGGCTCAATCATCACCGCCGCGACGGTTTCATCAATGCGCTCCAACGCAGTCGTCTCGTCGAACGGGAGAAACTCCACATCGGGCAGCAGCGGTTCGTAGGGGCAGCGGTAAGCGGGATTGCCCAGCAGCGACGCCGCGCCGTGCGTGTCGCCGTGGAAACTCTTGTCGAAGGCGATGAGTTTGCGCCGCTTGGTGAACTTCTTCGCTACCTTGAGCGCGCCCTCGTTCGCCTCTGTGCCGCTGTTGGTGAAATAAACAACGTGGAGCGGGTCGGGCAGCACGCTCGCTAATCTCTCCGCCAATTCGACCTGCGGGGCTTGCACATACTCGCCATAGACCATGACATGCAAATACTTCTCCGCCTGCGCCTTCACTGCCTCCACAACAGCGGGATGCGTGAAGCCGACGTTGGTGACGGCAATGCCTGAAACGAAATCCAGATACTCGCGCCCATCGGTTGTGTAAATCGTCGAACCCTGTGCCCGCTCGACGACCAGCCCTAACGGGTTGGTAGAGGTCTGGCAGAGGTAGTGCGCAAATTTGCTGCGAAGGTCGGTCATAGAACCAGTGACCAGTAGCCAGTGACCAGTGACCGGTAGTTCGCTGACGACTGGTTACTGGTCACTGGTCACTGGTCACTGCCGTTCACTCTTCCCAGTCCACCCATCGCACCAAGTCCGTCAGATTCGGGCGTCCGTCGTGGTGCCATAGCAGCGGCGGAAATTGCATTTTGCCGATGGGACAGAAGCGGTTGACGCCGGTTGCAGCGGCGTAGGCGTCCATGATGGTTGGCGCCCGTTCGGGCGGGGCGGCGATGCCGATGGCTTGGAGAGCATCAGGAGATTCCAGATGTGGCAACTCCTCCAAGTTGGACACCGATGAGACCAGAATCCCCCTAAACAATGCCGGCAACTGAGCGATCACAGTAGGGTGAAATAATACAGTCCAGATCGCCCCTTGCGCGCTCTTATAGACCGTCCCGCCGCTCATTTCGCACACAGTGCGCACCTCCTGGATGTGCTTTGTGATAAAGGATTTCATGCGTTTATGAGGCGCACGGTAACTGGGCAGGTCGGCTTCGATGGCATCAAGAGCGTCGGCTAACGACTCCGCGAACGCCTGCGGACTCAACGCGCCGCCTTCTTCCACCCAGCATTGATGCGGTGAGAGGCAGCCCTGCTGGTCATACATCGCCATATCTATCGCCAACAGGCGCGCCGTCTTTTCCGTGGCATATTCCCGTGCAATCAGAGCGATGCTGTAACGATGCCCATAATTGACGAAGCGACAACCTGCAGGCAACATCTTCCGATACACTTCGATCGTCTCATTACTCCCGTAAGCCATGACGACATCTGTGACCTCCACAGGCAGCCAGACCGTTTCCTCCCCTGCCCACCACATCACCGCAGCGTTCTGCGCCAGTGCGGGCGCGACCTCGTGAAGGGATTGGGCAAACAGCGCGGTCAGCAGCGGCTCATCACTTGCCGTTTTGACGATGCTGGGCGACTTAACCAGCAGCCCGAAAATCAAACTCTGCACGCCGATGCCGGGGATGTTGCCAGCGATGACATGCAGACTCAGAGGCGGACCAAACGCCCGCACTTTGCCCCTTGCGCGGCGGCGCGGACGCCAGGTGTCCAACACCAGGGGGTCGCCGAACTCCTCTTCCAACAGCGCCCAGAGATTGTCGCGGCTCAACTCGTTAAAAAGATGGTCAAGTCCACGCGCGATGACGGGGCGTGAGTAGCCCGTCAGTTTGGGCAGATATTCTTCAGCGACTTGACGAAAAGCAAAAGAAGGGGACTGCCAGCGGCGCGCCGTTTCGCCAAGGGCGTCCACGACGTCTGCAAGCGGCATCTGGCGGAGAGCGAATGCTCCACGCAGGCGTGAGGCGATAAGCGCCAGCCGCTTGCTGTCTATCATTGCTATGCGCAGCGGCACGCCGTTGAACTCGACGACGCGCGTTCCGACTACGACACCTGAAACGGAATAGGCTTGTGGGGTTGTTTCCCTCATGGACGTAACAGATGTCACTGCGAGCGCAGTGAAGCCATCTCCGGCGGAGGGGATGGCTTCGCTTCGCTCGCCATGACAGCAGGCGCAGGTGTCATTGCGAGGAGCGCAGCGACGAAGCAATCCCCGCCGCGGGTGGATGGCTTCGCCCCGCTCACCATGACGGGCAAGGGAGGACGGCTTCACTGCGCTCGCCGTGACAGACGGGCGATAATCCAAGCGATAGCAACAAACAAGTGATATTATCGCACGTAGATTTTCTTTGTCAACGACGCCCTGACAAGGTAAAATACGACCTGATATCATGGCGAGGATGAAACATGCGATTAGACGTGCATCAAATCACGGAGCAAATCTACTTGGGTTCGATGATTGACGCGGAGGAGTGGGAGCAATTGCGCGCTTGTGGCGTAACGGTGATTCTCAGCCTGCAAGCGGAGAACTGTGACCACTTTGCGGGTATGGAGATGTTTCTGCGCCTGCCGACGGTGGACGGCACGCCGCCCGAGTTCGACCAGATTGTGATGGGCGTGCGCTTCCTCGAGACAGCGGTGGCGTTGGGGAAGAAGGTTTACGTTCACTGCCTCGCCGGTGTGGGGCGTTCAGTTCTCGTCGTTGCCGCGTATTTGATTCGGCAGGGCATGACAGCGAGCGAAGCCCTGCGCTACATCCGCGAACGCCGCCCGGTGATAGGTTTGAACGGGGAGCAGTTGGACGCTCTGGAAGAGTTTGAATACTTCGTCCGCGCCGGAGGAATGGAAAAGTTGGGTTCATGAGGTTCACGGGTTTATGAACTCATGAACTGATAGCCGTTGCCGGATAGACGATCTCTTGCGGTTCCATCGCGTTTTCGCGTTCGCGGCGGAGGACGGTTTCCATCGCTTTGATGGCGACCTCCACTTGGTCATCCGTCGGCTCGCGTGTGGTCAGATGCTTCTGCGCCCACAAGCCGGGCAGGAGCAGAAGTTTCGTCATCCACGCGAACTGCGGCTTGGCGCCGAGGCGCAGGAGTTCGTAGGAAACACCCGCCACCAGCGGCAGCAACAGCAGACGCCACAAAACGCGTTCCCCGAGCGTTCCCCAACCCGTGAGCGAGAACAGCACGACCTTGACCACAATCACCAGAAAGAGGAAGTTCGTCCCGCAGCGCGGGTGGACGGTGGACAGGTCGTAGGTGTGCTGCGGCAGCAGCGGTCTGCCCTGCTCGACGGCGTGAACGACTTTGTGCTCCGCGCCGTGATACTGAAACACGCGGCGGATGTAGTGCATGTAGGAAATGGCTTTAATGTAGCCCAGCATAATGCCCAAGCGCACGCATCCCTCGATGAGGTTCAGCACGATGTGGTTGGAGATGAACTGCTTGAACAGCCCCGCCACCCACGTCGGCAGCGCGATGAACACTAACATCGCCAGCGAGAAACTGACGAACGCGCTTAGAGCCGTCAGCAGCCCCGCCGCTTTAGACGTTCCCGTCGGATGCGCCATGCTCCGCTGCCTCCTTTTGCGCCGCTCTTTGCGCCGCGTCGTCCTCCGTCGCAATTTGCGCGGAATAGTTCAGCGCCCAGTAGCCGATGGAGAACATCTCAAACAACCCAATGACGCCGCGCAGCAGCGGGATCTTGCCCCAGCCGCGACTCAGAATGGACTCACGCCGCTCCGCGCGCACGATAATATCCCCGTTCGCCCGGCGCACCGCCACCGCGACGTGATGCGGACTGCGAATCATCACTCCTTCAATGACCGCCAGACCGCCTAAAGGCATTTTGGGGGAGTCGGTGGACATAACAAGAAATGGAGTTCACGAGTTCATCGGGTTCATGAACCTCATGAGCGAATGAACTCCATGAACTCTTTATGCCGTCTGTTTCGCGCGGCGGCGGCGCGTGGTCTTCGCCTTGGCGTAGCGTTCGCGGAACTTCTCGACGCGCCCGCCAGTGTCCAAGATCTTCCGCTTGCCAGTGTAGAACGGATGACAGGCGGCGCACACCTCCACCCGAATCTCCGGCTGCGTCGCCCGCGTCGGGTAGGTCGCCCCGCACGCGCATCGAATCATTGCCTCAACGTATGGCGGATGAATGTCTGATTTCATTTGACCCCTTCACCTCGGTTTTTCAGTCGCTATCATTGTATCACGTTTGCTCTGGCGTGGCAAGGTGGCAAGTCCCAACGGGCTGGCAGGGACGCCCGCCCCTGCTTCACCGCCACCGCTTCACCCACGGGTCCTTCGTCTCCGTCATCATCTTCTGCAGCCGCGCCTTCAAGTCGGAAAGCACGGGTGCGTAAGCGGGATCGTCCGCCACGTTGCTGAGTTCATGTGGGTCTTTTTCGAGGTCGTAGAGTTCGTATTCAGGGCGGTGTATGTAAGCGTCAGTCGCGCGTTGCCCCATCATTTTGAGGCCACCATGCAGGATGGTTTGCCACGTGGGGGAACTCCACAGGTCAGAGGCGAACGGGTAGGACAATGGATGAGCGAGGTTCCAAATCAACTTATGCCGCCGCGTGCGCACGGCGCGCATGGGATAATACATCGTGATCTCGTGGAAGACGTGCGAGGCGAAAATCGTGTCCCAGCCTGGGGGGCTTTCTTGTTCCAGAATGGGCAGCACAGAGCGACCGGGGAGGTCGGCGGGCGGCTTAATCCCCGCCCAATCCAGGATCGTCGGCATGATGTCCACCCAACTGACCATCGCGCGGTTGACGATACCGCGTTGGGTTTGCGCGGGCGAGCGGATGATGAGCGGCAGGTGAATGCCCGCGTCGTAGAGGTTGGTCTTCGCGCCGGGGAAGGGGGTTCCATTGTCGCTGAGGTAGATGACCAGCGTTTCGTTAGCCTTGCCCGTTTCTTCCAATGCCTTCAGCACGAAGCCAATACCTTGGTCAAGGCGACTGACGGATTCGTAGTAGTCTGCGATGTCCCGCCGCACTGCGGGCAAGTCGGGTAGGTAGGGCGGCACAATCACGTCGTTAGGGTCGTAGGAGATTTTCTGAACGTTGCGGTAGTTCTGCTCATTGGCGAACCCGCGCCCGGCGCGGTGCGGGTCGGTGTAGCCGATGAGGAGGAAGAACGGGCGGTCATCTTTCGCGGCGAAAAACCCCCGCGCCTTTTCCGCTATCTCGTAAACGTTGCGCCCGCCGGGGAATTGCTGTTCAAAGGGATAGACCTCTGGTGGGATGACGTGCAGTTTGCCGATGACGCCCGTGCGGTAGCCGTTCTCCCGGAGGAGGCGCGGCAGGCTGCGCACGTTGGCGTGAGTGCTTTGCTTGTGCTCCGCGTGCGCCAAGCCGTACTGTCCGTTGGTGTGAACGAACAACCCCGTCAGGATGACCGCGCGGCTGGGGCTGCATGAGGAGACGGTGGCAAAGGCATGACTGAACCGCACGCCCGCCGCCGCGAGGCGGTCAAGGTTGGGGGTTTTGATGACGCGGTTGCCGTAGCAGCCCGCGTCTAAGCCATGGTCATCGCCGATGAGCAGCAGGACGTTGCGGTGTGAGGCAGCGATGGCTTGCCCAAAGGGAATCAACAACACGGCACAAAATACGAAGAGTAAGGTTAGATGAATGTGTTGTTTCATTATGCACTCTCTAAGAGCCTCTCCGAAAACTCTCCCCTCCTCGCCAAAGAGGGGTCGGAGGAGGTCCAGAGCCAGCCAACAACCCCCAGTGGTCCTCCTATTCAAGGGAGATAGCAAGGTTTTCG
>JANWYM010000186.1 GCA_025055355.1 Abditibacteriales bacterium | reverse complement strand
CGAGGAAAATCGCGTCATCGCTTACACGCCGCGTTGGGGCAGTGTCATCACGATCGGCGCGGATGACTTCGCGCTCGCGGTCAGCGGCGGGAGAGTGGCGGAGATTTACAGCGGCATGGCGGGCGATGTCTCGATCCCCAAGGACGGTTTCGCCGTGGTCGCCACAGGAACGGCAAAAGCGTCGTTCGCCCCCGTGACCGCTGCGCTGAAAGACCACCCGGCAGAACTGACCTTCCGCACGCAGCCGGATTTTCCCAACCTGCTGCACCTTTTGGGTGGTGGTCCGCGTCTGGTGAAAGACGGGCAGGAGTTCGTGACTGCTGAGATGGAGCAGTTCCATACGCCACCGTTTCAGAACGACCCCGCGAAGGGGCGTGCCCCTCGCACCGCTGTCGGGGTCACGAAAGATGGGAAACTGCTTCTCGTCGTCATTGACGGGCGGCAGCCGGGGTTCAGCATCGGGGCGACGCTGTGGGAAACAGCGCGGCTGTTGCTCGACGTGGGCGCGGTGGACGCCCTCAACCTCGATGGCGGCGGCTCGTCCACGATGGTCGTGCAGAACAGAGTCGTCAACGCGCCCTCCGACGGACGCGAGCGAGCGGTCGGCAACGCGCTGGTGGTGCGCGTCAGAAGACAATGAACGGTTCAAGGCAGGACAAGTGAGCAACCTGTGATGATAAGGGCGTCCCACTATGCTCTCTCTGTCCATCACCAAGCAACTCAACGACTTCACCCTCGACGTCTCGTTTGCGGTCAACCGCGAAATTCTGGTTCTTTTCGGTCCGTCAGGCGCGGGGAAGACGACGACGCTGCAGTGCATCGCGGGGCTGCAGACGCCCGACAGCGGGGTGATTCGCTTCGATGGTGAGGTCATCTTTGAAGCCAAGGACGGTCGGCTGCGCTGCAACGTGCCTGTCCACCGGCGGCGGGTGGGTTACGTCTTTCAGGAATACGCCCTCTTCCCCCACATGACGGTGCGGCAAAACATCGCCTACGGTGCGCGGCGGCTGCCGAACGTCAAACAGCAGGTCGAGGAGATGCTGCGGCGGATGCGCTTAGAAGGGTTGGGGGACCGTTACCCGCAGGAACTGTCGGGGGGGCAGCAGCAGCGCGTGGCGATTGCCCGCGCCCTGATGATTCAACCCCGCGTGTTGCTCCTGGACGAGCCGTTCTCCGCGCTGGACGGCGCGGTGCGCGAGCAACTGTGCGAGGACATCCGCCGCACGCAGCGCGAGATGGGATTGAGCATCGTCTACGTCACGCACAGCCTGGAGGACGCCTTCAGCATCGGACACCGTCTCGCCGTCATCAACGAAGGGCACCTCGAGCAAATCGGTGACATGAGCGAGGTGTTCCATCATCCGTGGACGCCTGAGGTCGCCCGCATCTTAGGCACGACGAACGTCTTTGAGGGCAGGGTGGAAAGAACAACCGCTGAAGCCACTTTCATCGCCTGGCGGGGTGTGACGCTGGAAGTGCTACCGCAGCCGCTTCATCCCACAGCGCGGGTGATGTTTTACATCTGCCCCGAAGACGTGAAAATCATCTACCCCGACCGCCCGTTGTCTGAAGCCGTGCGGCATAACATCCTCCACGGCGTCGTCGTTCGTAACATCCCGCACGGCGCGATGAATACTCTCTTCTTCAAGTCCCCAGACCTCGTGGGAGAACGAGAATATGACCTGGAGGTGCGCTACCCTAACCGCGCCTATCAAACCCTCTCGCTCACGGTGGGCTCGCCGATTCAGGTCGCGCTCCGAAAAGACGCAATTCATCTGCTGCCCACCACAAGCGATGAGCGTGTATCATGAAGGCGGGTGATGACTCGTGGCAAAGACGCGGAGACTGTCAGGAGTTACGCGGTTGCCGTCATGCTTTTCCCCCATGAAAATGGCTGCCATGGCGAGGTGTTACCGCCGATAACTAAGAAACACAGACTACCTTCCTGATGCCTTTCCCCTATGAAATAGCTGTCATGGCGAGCGGAGCGCAGCCATCCCCTACGGAGGAGACGACTGCAGCGGAGCGGAGGGGATGGCTTCGTCGCTGCGCTCCTCGGAATGACACCGGGGACTGCCGTCATGGCGAGCAATCGCTTTATCCCGGCGTATAAATCTCCACCCCATTCAACGTCTGCATCACGCCCGGCTCCACGCGCAGCCCGCCCACGACGAGAACGCGGCCGTCGGGCAGCAGGGTCGCAGTGTGCTCGTGGCGGGAGAGGAGCATCGGCGCCGCCGGAATGAAATGGCCTGTGGCAGGGTCAAAGAGGTCGGCGGAGGCAACGGTGCGGCTTTCCAGGGAGTTCCAGCCGCCGCAGACCAGCACGCGCCCGTCTTTCAGCAGCGTTGCGGTGTGGTCCATGCGCGGGTGCGTCATGCTGGTGTTCGTGAGGAGCGTGAAACTGTTGGCGACGGGGTCGTAGATCTCCGCGCTGCTGACGGTGTGCCCCTGGGCGGAACTGTAACCGCCGGCGAAGAGGATACGTCCATCGTTGAGCGGGGTGGCGGTGTGGCGATAGCGGTCAACTTTCATGTCGGGACCTGCCGTGAACGTGCCGGCTTCAGGGTCGTAGATTTCGGTGGACTGCAGGGAAACGTCGTTCGTCGTGCGCCCGCCCGCGATGAGGACCTTGCCCGCGTGCGGTCCGCTCATCAGCAGGGTCGCCGTGTGTCCGAAGCGGGATTGTTTCAAGGCGCCGGTGTAAGAGAACTTGCCGCTGTGGGGGTCGTAGAGTTCTGCTGAGTTGAGAATGCGGTTATTGCTGAAACCGCCCGTCACCAGCACCTTGCCGTCGGGCAACAGCGTGCCGGTGTGCAACTCGCGGGCGACGTTCATACTGCCCGTGCGGGAGAAGGACCCCGTCACGGGGTTATACAACTCGCACCAGCGAATCGTCCCAAATGACGAACTGAAGCCGCCGGGCGCCAGCACCTGTCCGTCAAGAAGCCGCACGGCGGGGAAGAAACTGCGACTGTAACGCATAGAGCCCGTTGGCATCCACACCCCGTCCGCGAGGCGATAGAGGTCACCCCACGTCGTCGTCGTGCCCGCTGCTGCCTTGCGCCCCCCGATGACCAGCACGATGTTGCTGCCGTTATTCGGCAGCAGTATCGCCGCGTGCGCGTCGCGGGCGATGTCCATCGCTTCCATCGGTGTCCACATCCCGCCTTGCGCGCGGGCGACGCCGACGCCGAAGACAACGCCGATCATTGTGGCTGTCCACCTAAATTTCACGGCTGATTCCTCCCCGATTCTCCTCTCCCGACTACCTTCGATTATAGCACGGTGCGCACAAAGCCGCAATGACGGCAACCGCGCCCCCTTCTTGAACAGAACCGTATCCAGGGCAGCCCGCCAAAAGTTACGCGGTCGCCCTCATGATTCCCCCAAGGGGAGGGGAGTCGCGGGAGCGGCGCGGCGGGGCTTGTTGCCCTGACAATCAGGGTTTTCCCATCGCCGCAACGCCGAGGAGGACTCCCCTCCTTGCGGATAGGACTTGCAGGAGGGGAAAGACATTGAGAGTAATCGCTTCACCCCTGTGTGTCTTGTCGGATGGGACGCCCAACCTAAAACTTGTATGGGAGGAAATCGTCTGACAGCGATGAACGTATGGGCGTGTGATTATCGGACGACCGAACGTATTCGGAGCGATGCCCTCAACAAGTTGAGATGTCCAGGAGGTATCTATGACGGGCGTGACAGCCATTGCTAACATCCTCAGGTCCGAAGGCACGGAGTATCTTTTCTGTTTCCCCTACCATCCGCTGATTGACCCGGCGACGGTGGCGGGGATTCGTCCGATTTTGGGGCGGATGGAGCGGACGGTCATCAACATGGCAGACGGTTACACGCGCCTCTCGAACGGGCGGCGGATCGGCGTCTGCTGTATGCAATATGGACCGGGCACGGAGAACGCTTTTCCCGGCGTGGCGCAAGCCTACGCGGACAACGTGCCGATTCTCTGCCTGCCCGGCGGGGCGGCGCGGAGCCGGCAAGGGAGCCCGCCCACGTTTGAAGCCGTGCCAAACTATCGCGGTGTGACGAAGTGGGCGGCGACCATCAACGCCCCCGAACGCATCCCCGAAATGATGCGCCGCGCCTTCACATATCTGCGCCTGGGGCGCCCCGGTCCCGTCGTGGTCGAAATCCCCGATGACGTGGCGAAAGCCACCGTCGGCGACATACGTTATACACCCGTCAAGCCGGTGCGCACCGCTGCCGACCCGCAGGACATCAACGAAGCGGCGCGGCTCCTGCTCAACGCGAAAAGCCCCGTGCTGCACGTCGGGCAAGGCGTGTTGTTCGCCGACGCCTGCGAAGAACTGCGCGCGCTCGCCGAGCGGCTGCAAATCCCTGTGATGACCACCCTGCCCGGCAAGAGCGCGTTTCCAGAAAACCATCCGCTCGCGCTCGGCAGCGGCGGCTACGCGGGGACGAAGATGGTGCAGCATTTCCTTGACAAAGCCGATGTGGTGTTCGGCATCGGCTGCAGTTTCACCCGCACCGTGTTCGCTACGCCCATCCCCGACGGCAAGGTTCTCATTCATGCCACCTGCGACGAACGCGACATCAACAAAGACTACGACGTCGCGCTCGCCCTCCTCGGCGACGCCAAGTTGGTGTTGCAGCAACTCCTGCAGGCAACGTCCCATGCGCAACGTCCTCCGTCCAACGTTGCCGAGGAAATCAAGGCGGTCAAAGCAGAGTGGCTGGCGGAGTGGATGCCGCGCTTGACGTCGGATGAGGTGCCTATTAACCCTTACCGCGTGGTGTGGGAGTTGACGAACACGGTGGACAAAACGCGCACGATCGTCACGCACGATGCGGGCAACCCGCGCGACCAGATGGTGCCGTTCTTTGAGAGCCATGTGCCGCACGGCTACTTGGGCTGGGGCAAGTCCACGCATCTGGGCGCGTCGTTGGGGTTGGCGATGGGCGCGAAGTTGGCAGCGCCGGAGAAACTCGTCATCAACGTCATGGGCGACGGTGCGTTGGGCATGTGCGGCATGGACCTCGAAACCGCCGCCCGCGAGCGGATTCCGATTCTGACGATTGTGCTGAATAACGGCGCGCTGGGGGGCTATGAGAAATACATGCCCGTCGCCACTGAGAAGTATCGCCTGAAATACCTCAGCGGCAACTACACCCAAGTCGCCGAGGGGTTGGGCGTCGTCGCCGAGCGCGTCGAAAAACCGCAGGACATCCGCCCTGCCTTGCGGCGCGCCACCGCCGTTGTGCAGTCGGGACGCCCTGCCCTGCTGGAGGTCATCACGCGCGAAGACGCGACGTTCTCGAAGTACTGGTAGCGTAGGGAATTGGGAAATCGGGAAATTCCCCAAAAGCAGCCCGCGACGGCGTCGCGGGATTCCCTGTCGCAGCGCCAAGGGTCCCGCGACTTCGCTCAGGACAGGTTGCGCCGACCTGACCGTCGGAGATTCGCAATCAGTTGAACCGATACGCCGACTGCACCTGCGGCTTGCCCGTCAAGGGGTGCGGGGTGACGAGGACGGGGGTGCGATAGACCGCTTCGATGTTTTCTTGCGTGATGACTGCTTCAGGGGTGCCGAGGGCATGAATCTGCCCCTGTTGGTTCAGCAGCAGAATCGTTTTGGCGACGGCACTGGCGAGGTTGATTTGGTGGAGGACGCAGAGGACGGTGAGCCGCCGCGTAGCGTTGAGGCGGTGGATGAGCGCCATGATTTCATACTGGTAGCTGATATCGAGGTTAGAGGTCGGCTCGTCGAGGAGGAGGATCTTCGGCTCCTGCGCGAGGGCGCGGGCGATGAGGACGCGCTTGCGTTCACCGCCGCTGATGTGCGTGATGAGGCGATGGCGGAGTGGCTCGACGTTGGTTGCCTGCATCGCTTGATTGACCGCTTGCCAGTCGCGTTCCCCCAAGGACGCGAAGCGCGCCAGGTGTGGCATGCGTCCCATCAGCACGATGTCTTCCACCGTGAAGTCGAAATCAATTGCATCGTTCTGCGGCACGACGCTCATCTGCCGCGCGAGGTCGCGCACGCTCACCCGGCGCAGGTCTTGGTCGGACAGATACACCGCTCCTGCTGAGGGCGTCAGCACCTTGGCGATCGTGCGCAGCAGGGTCGTCTTCCCGCTGCCGTTGGGACCGAGGATGCAGAGGAAATCCCCCTCTGGCACGTCCAGCGTCACGTCGTTCAACGCGGGGACGCCGTTGTAGGCGACGGTCAGGTTGTGGATGCGGAGGAACATCAAGGGTTAAAGGGTGAGAGCGTATATGAAAACCGGGTAGCGCGGGCTTCCACCCTGCCTAAAATGCCGACAGGCTGTCGGCGCTACGCGGTTTTCCGATGACCATTTACAAATACGTCCTCCTCGCCTTCCTCAACAGATACAGAAAGAACGGCACACCCAGCAGCGCGCTGAAGATGCCGACGGGCAGTTCAGTGGGCGGCTTCAGGGTGCGGGCGGCGGTGTCGCAAACCAACAGAAACATCGCGCCCACAAGCGCGGCGGTGGGAACGAGCAAGCGGTGGTCGGGGCCGACGAGGAGACGAACGGCGTGCGGCGCGATGAGGCCGACGAAGCCGATAATCCCCGACACTGACACCGCGCCCGCGCAGGTGAGCGACGCGGCGAAGAGGAGGATCTTCTTCGTCCGCTCCACGTCCACACCGAGATAGTGCGCCTGCTCCTCGCCCAGCAGCAAAGCGTTGAGTTCGCGGGCGTGGATCCACACCGCCCCGATCCCCAGCAACGTGTAAGGCAGCATCTGCCGCACGCTGCCCCAGTCCGCCGCGTAGAGTCCGCCCAGCAGCCACAGGTGGACGCGCTCGCGCAGGTGCGTGTCGCCGACGGTGATGATGAGGAAGTACATCAGCGCTGAGAGCAACGAACTCAGCGCGATACCCGACAGCAGCATCGCGGTTATCTGCGCGCGCCCCCCGCTGCGACCCAGCAAGTAAACGGCGTAAACAGTCGCAACCGCGCCCGCCCAGGCAAACAGCGGCACAGCGTTGGTCGTCGCAAACGGCAACGTGACGCCGAACGCCATCGCCGCCGCTGCCCCCAGCGCGCCCCCCGCCGACACGCCCAACATATACGGGTCTGCCATCGGATTTTTGAACACGGCTTGCAGGCACGCCCCTGCCGTCGCCAGCGCCGCTCCTACCAGCGTCGCCAGCAGCACGCGCGGCACGCGCATCTGCCAGAAGATAATCGCCGTTGGGCTGTCCTCGCGCGGGTGCGTCATCACGCGCCACAGCGACGCTGCATCAATCGCCGCCGGTCCCACCAGTGTCGCGCCGCACGCCATCAGAAGTAACAGGGACAACAAGGCGGGCAGAAGCCACGCCCGTTTGATTTGGGATTTGGGATTTCGGTTTTCAGATTTTGTGACCTCCACGATGGATGATATAATAAGCCGTCGGTGGCGAGTGGTCAAGAGGGAGGTCGTCACGCTCACACTGCATCCCTCAACCCCTCAACCACCTCATCACCCTCTTTGAGGAGGCTTCATGGCAGGGCGCGTGGCAGGCAAAGTCGCCCTCG
>JANWYM010000185.1 GCA_025055355.1 Abditibacteriales bacterium | reverse complement strand
AACTTTTGTCAATTGACGCGAGAGGTGAAGCGGAACGGGGCAGGGACGGTGATTCACGACACCAGTTACGCCCACGACTTGGCGCAGAACCGCACGAGCATGACCAACCACCTGACCAGCAGCACGACGAGTTACACCTACAATTCGATGAACCAGATGCTGACGGCGGGGAACGTGAGTTTCACGTATGACGCGAACGGGAACACTGTCAGCAGAACCGTAGGCGGGCAGACGACGACCTACACGTGGGACTATGAGAACAAACTGACCCAGATCACGTATCCCAACGGCACGGCCAACACCTTCACGACGAACGCGGACGGGGTGCGGATGACGGCGAACGACTCCGGCGGGCATCGGCGGTTCATCTACGACGGCAGCAGCGTGGTAAGCGAGCAGGACATCGCCAGTGGGAACTTCGTCGTAGTTTACGACCACGGCAACAGCGACTTAGTGCGGCAGACGCGGGGGACGACTGCGAGTTACTACCAGTTCGACGGGCTGGGCAGCACGCGGCAGTTGACGAACGCGAGCCAAGCGGTGACGGACACGACGAGTTACGATGCGTGGGGGAATGTGCTATCGTCAAGTGGGACGACGGCGAATCCGTTCAAGTATGTGGGGAGTTTGGGTTACTATGCGGATGCGGACAACGGGATGATGTTGCTGGGGGCGCGCTACTATAGTGCGGGAATAGGAAGATTTTCCAGTCTAGATCCGATGCGAGATAGTTACAACTGGTATGCGTATGTGGGCAATAAGACAACCGGCTTTGTAGACCCCAGTGGACTTCAAGAAAAGTCTCCCCCTATATCCCTACCACCGACGGGAAAGATAGGCAACTGTGAGTATACCATCAGAGTTGAATCTGATGCCATCGTGATTACAGTGAAATGTGGTGACCGACCGCCCATTACCATCAGGATCACGCGCGACATGATTGGTGCGGGAGGTAAAACAGGGAATTGTGAGTGGGAAGTCAACACAGGTAGCAAAACGATGACGGTATGTTGCACGGACCGCAAAGGGAAGAGAGACTGTTTTACCATTAATTACGACACGGGACGATCGGAAATAGACATCGGCAAGTTTAAAGCCGGATCATACCGAGGGTATCCCATCACTGTAGACGTGAGCCCCTATACAATAGGAGGACCGCCCCCTTCAGTTACTTTAGGATATAGGTGGTGCTCAGTAGTGTGGGACCCTGTGAAGAAGGATGTTCGTTTGGAATGCACTGGCACCATAAAATTTTAATTGAGTGATAGGGGAGAGAGAGACAATGGAAAGAAGTGTAAAACTGATGTGTGCAGTATGGACACTAATTCTCGCGGCAACATGGTTCTTTCTTTCCACTTGGGTAGGTGCACAGGACAATACAGCTGCGCAGAAACTATCTGGCACCACTGAAAAGCCCCCGTTTCGGAATATCTCTGTTACGCAGATGGAAGAGATTATTCGCACGAGGTTATCGAAGCGCGAGAAGTCTCTTCTGTCCTTGCCTCTAAAGAGTAGCCCTGAAATTGAAAAGTGGGCTAAACAACAGGTGCAAGATGTCCCAGACGACCCGGTCGAGCGTGCGAAGCAACTTCATCATATCATCTTTAATCGTTGCGGGCCCGCGCAAAGGAAAGAGATAGCCATGTTGCCGGTGACTCATCCTCTGACAGTGCAAGAGGTATATGAGAAGAGTATCAAAAGGGGGGCTGAAGTATATGGTGAAGGACGTGCCTATCTATTTGTTGTCGCGTGTAGAGCCTTGAAGATCGATGCCGTTGCCGCTGAAGTCATTGTAGACCTTGACGGGAGCCGCATGGGTGACGATGATAACTTTTACGTCTGCGCTGCCATTTTTGTAGGAGACCAAGTTAAGATTGTTGACCCAGCCTATCCAGACTTCGAGGCAACCCATCAGGACTACCGATTGCTGACCGACCTTGAAGCGACAGCCTTTCACAATGCTTCTAAAGGATTACGATTGTTCGATAAAGATGACCAAGACGAGACGGCTCTGGAATATGCCCAAATTGCAACCAAATTGGACCCGAACTGCTTCTTAGGGCACATAGTTGTTGGCTTACATTATGACGCTATCGGCAACCTCAGAAAGGCTGAGGAGGCATTTCAGACCGCCTTAAGGCTTCGTCCCAAGTGCAGTTTTGCAAAGATTGCCTTGGCAGGTCCTGTGGGGCGATTGAAGAGGTATGATGAGGCTGTCGAACTGACGCGGAAGGCATTTGAGGAGAACCCTCGCCATATTTACCTTCGTGCACGGGCAAATTTTGTTCACGGAGCGGCACTGTTTAATCAGGGGAAAGTAGAAGAGAGCATCAAATACCTTGAAGAAGCTGTCCGACTAAACCCGACGAACACTTACTATCGGGCTATACTTATGCAGGTTAAAGGGATGTAACTATTGAGTGCTGCCGCCGCTATTGCCGCCGTGCTGACCGCGTTGGGACGCAAGCCCCCCGCGCTGCCCGACGCTGCGCTAAGGGGCCAATGAGTTCATGAGTGCAGGGGGTTCAGGGGAGGCTATGGGGGCGTCCACTCAATCAGATAACCATCTGCGGCACCGCCTCCGGCAGGGCGCGGAGGAGGCGCACGTCCTCGCGGGCGCAATAGAAAATCTATCGCTCGTCGCGCCGTGATGGAATCCGCGACGGCGTCGCGGGCTACTTTGGTGATGAAAATCCGCGTTAGGGGGTGCAGGGTTCGGAGTGGGGGCATGGGGGTCGTCGCACGGGGCGGGCAGGGATGTGCTGCCCCTCCTGCCGCCCTCGTCCTCGAACTCATAAACGACCGACGACGAGGACGACGATTTAATGTCCCACGGATACCACTAACACGGATGAGATGTGAGTTAAGCAGTTGCCGTCTTCATCTTGCCCCGCACCCTTCCCTTTTCACCTCTTGCGCTCTGACGTTACCCGCGCCCCACACCACCACACAAAGGGTGCTGGGGAGGACGCCGCGTCCGCTGACAGGCAATCGGCGTGGCTGGAGGACGCGCAACATCAGGTGGTTTGGGTGAGAGTCGGGACGAACATTGCGGACGGGCAAAAAGTCGTTGCCATCACATCGTCGGAGGAGTGGGTGCGGGGGCAGCGGTGATCAGTCAAGCGCTGGAGCAGGGTCAGAGACCACCGCCCCTCATGCCCCCTGCTTGCGCAGCATTTCTAACCGCCTCTTCGCTAACTCCTTGACCGCTGACTCGCCGGGAATGGCAACGAGCCACTCATACAGTTTCTTCGCCTCTCGGACGTTTTTCATCAGGAAGTTTTCATTTGCCATCTGCGCCACGTCCGCGACGGAACGTATCCACTTCAGCGATTTGGCTTTCGCCCGCGCCCGCTCAATCTCCATGTCGTTGAGAGAAAACCCCGTCGTGCCCGACGCCATCAAATTGACGCGGTCCTGACGGTGCGATAGCCCCAGCGCGTGCCCCAACTCGTGCGCGGTCACGCGCGGCAGCGGCTCATCCATGCCGCCCTCGACCTCGCGCAGACGGGCGGAGTCCTTGACGAAGATCCCATCGGCTTGCAGATAGACGCCGTTCACCGACATGTTGTGAAGGTAGTAAACGTGAAACATCCCCTCTGCCTTCGACGCCTCCGGGCGCAGCCGCAGATGGAACTCTAAAGGCACGGAGCCGTTGAGGGCTTTGTATTCCTCCTGATGGACGGCTTCCTCGATGACGAGCGATTCCAGACAAAACTGAATCCCCGCCTGCGCCCAGATTTTGTTGACCTTGCCCAAGATGCGAAGCACATCCTTTTCTGTCAGTCGGCAGTGAAGGTCGGCAACGTCTTGAGACTGCAATAGGTGAACGCGAAGCGGAGCGAGATAGAACTCCTCAAACGAAAACGTTGGCAGCAGATTGATTTCGTAAGTTCTGCCAACCCTCGCACTGCTAAGCCCTATCAACCAACATACCATCAGCCACAGACGCGATTTGCGCATGCCTCACCCCAAGTCCAGCGATTTGCCTCCATGCGCCAAATCGTTATGCTCTTCCTGTCGACACAATCGTTTGTGCCAGAAGCGTTATGCCTCGTTCGATGTCCTGATGGGGAGGGCTGACGAAATTGAGGCGCACCGTGTTCGCGCCGCCGCCGTTGGGGTGAAAACTCGCTCCGGGGACGAACACAACTCCGCGCTCCATCGCGTGAGGCAGCAGCGCGTCGCCGTCCTGCCCGTCGGGGAGCGTGAGGAAGAGAAACATGCCGCCTTGGGGGTGCGTCCAGCGAACGCTGGGTGGCATGGAGTGCTGCAGCGCGGTGAGCATGGCATCGCGCTTTTCTTTGTAGGCGCGGCAGAGGAACTCAATCTGTCCGGGCAGTTTGCCGCGCGCGCAGAACTCGTAGGCGATGCGCTGCGTGAGCGAGTTGCTGTGCAAGTCGGTGATTTGCTTGAGTTGCGCCAGCCGCGCTATCAGGTCCGCGTCGCCGTAGACCCAGCCGACGCGAATGCCGGGCGCGATCGTTTTGCTAAACGTGCCCGTGTAAAATGCCCAGCGGTTCTCCGCCAATGACGCTATCGGCGGCAGGGGTTCACCATCGTAGCGCAAATCGTAGTAAGCATCATCTTCGAGAATGGGGATGTCCTTCGCTGCCGCCAACTCCGCAACGCGCTGCCGCCGCTCCGCGCTTAATGTGATGCCCGTGGGGTTCTGAAAGTTGGGGAGAGTGAAAATTAACTTGGGGGAACACGACGCCAACGCTTTCTCCAACGCCGCCGTGTCCATGCCGTCTTCGTCCATCGGCAGCGTGACGTAGTTGACCTCATAACTGTCGAACGCTTGAATCGCTGCAAGGTAGGACGGGCTTTCCATCAGCACCGTATCACCTGCATCCAGCAACGCCCGCGCCACCAAATCCAACGCCTGCTGCGAACCGCTGGTGATGAGGACGTTTTCCGCTGTGGCTTTCAAGCCGCGTTCGCGCAGCCGCTGCGCCACCCAATCTCGGAGGGGCGCGAAACCTTCCGCCGCGCCGTATTGCAAGGCGTTGTTGTCATCGCGGGTCAAAATATCATCCGTGATGTCCCGAAGTTCCCTCGCCGGGAACAGGGAGGGGTCGGGCAACCCGCTCGCAAACGAAATGAAGTTCCCGCCTGCGGTTGTCTTGATTAACTCCATGATTGCCGACGCCGACACGCGCTGCATCCGTCGTGCGAAATGGGTTTCCATGTCTCCTCCTGTCTTTGCGTAGAGCTATCTCTCCAACACCCGCCGCAGAAACTCCTTCGTCCGCGCCTGCTGCGGGGCGTTAAAAATCTGCTGCGGCGTGCCTTCCTCCACAATCACACCTTCATCCAGGAAGACCGCGCGATGCGCCACCTCCTCCGCGAACGCCATCTCGTGCGTCACGATGCACATCGTCATGCCCTCATGCGCGAGGTGACGTATGACCTCCAACACTTCGCCGACCAGTTCCGGGTCGAGCGCGGACGTCGGCTCATCGAACAGCATCACCTGCGGCTGCATCGCCAGCGCGCGCGCAATCGCCACCCGCTGTTGCTGCCCGCCCGACAGTTGCGCGGGATAGACGTCGGCTTTGTTCGCCAAGCCCACCTGCTCCAGCAACTTCAGCGCCCGCGCCCGCGCCTCTTCCTCCGACACTTTGAGAACGTGCCGGGGGGCGAGCGTGACGTTTTCTAAGGCGGTCAGGTGTGGGAACAGGTTGAACCGCTGAAACACCATCCCCACCTGCCGCCGCACCGCGTTGAGGTCGGTCTGCGGGCTGGTCACGTCCACGCCGTTCACGCGCACGCTCCCACGCGTCGGCTGCTCCAGGCGGTTCACGCACCGCAGCAGCGTGCTCTTCCCACACCCCGACGGGCCGATGAACACGACGACCTCGCCGCGTTTCACCTCCATCGTGATGCCGCGCAACACATGCAGTTTGCCGAAGTGTTTGTGCAGGTCGGTGATTTGGATGGCGGGTTGGGTCATCATAGTTGCTCCATTTCTGGGCGAGGCTTGGCACGAACAGTCGTTTCATCACACGACGCATCCCCTATTGGATTTCTCCATGCTCTAACTGTTGGCGTAATTCGTCCATCTCTCTCTCAACGACTTCGAGCCGCCGCTGGAGAGTCACAAGGGACTGTCGTATTTCCATCATCTGCTGACGCAAAGCTGCCTGCTCACGACGGGCGAGACGGTGAATGATAAGCGGAGGATTTGATGGGAACCACTATGCATCCCTCCTGTTTTCTGTTAAACTGAGCAATATTATAGCACATCAAACGCCCTTGAACGCAACAGGAGCAACGTCATGCGATTTGCCGTTTGTTCCTCTTTTCTCTCTGGTGGGTTGGATGCATCGGGCGGGTTGGCGTCGCCGTCAGAAACGATTGCGCAGTTGAAGGCGCAGAACGTGGAAGCCATCGAAGCCCCGCCGAATTTCTTCCTGGACACGAACGAGGCGGCCATTGAAGCAGCGGCGCAAGCGTTCCGCGATGCAGGCATCGTCCTTCGCTCCGTCCACGCGCCGTTCGGCGGCGAGAACAACCTGTCGCACCTTGACGCAGCAAAGCGACGCGGGGCGATTGAGACGCACAAGCGCGTGTTGCAGCGCGCCACCGACGCGTTGCTGACGCACGGACAACTGACGCTCAATGGCTGGCTCGCCCGCTGTCCTCAGTGTGGGCATCAACTCTTCGGAACAACGGCGGACGCTTTCTGTCTGTATGGGGAATCGAAACCGCCACGCGCCGCCTGATGTATAACGGAGGTGAGAGGAGTTGTTCATGCCGATCTATCGGCACCGCACCACAGGAGCATCGTCCTCGTCATCGGTCGTTTTCGGGGCTTGAGAACGAGGACGACGACGAGGAGGACGACGATGATGTTCAAGGGAGGACATGAACCATGCGGAATCCGGGCATCGCAGCGGTGTTAAGTTTCTTCGTCCCCGGCGTGGGGCAGTTTTACAACGGTTGCTTCTGGCGGGGGCTTTTCTGGCTGATTGTGACCCCGGGCTTGTGGCTGGGGACGGGGGGGATACTGGGCTGGGTCTGCCACATCTGGTCGGCGTGGTCCGCCTACGTTTACGCCCGTAAGAACCCCACAAGGTAGAGACGCCGAAGATACTCACAATATTTGCTCAACGTTTCGCGTCACCATGCCGAAAAAGGGACAGGGACGGCTCTCCACGATTTCGGTCGGTGGCGCGACGCTGTGCGGCAGACGCGCGCGGGAGAGAACGCCTCAAAAGGGAAGTTGAGGAGGAAGCAAGGAATGATTTACCTCTTGATTCTGTCCATCGTGGCGTTGTTTTGGTTTATTGCGGCGGCGGTCATGAGCGAGCGCGAGTCGAAGGTAGACCGCGTGTAGGGATGGCAGTGTATCGCCACGCATCATAGCCTGGTCCGACGCGCAGCACTCTGGGCACGTCGGCGGATATGGTATAGACCGTCAGCAGCATGAAGTCAGACCACTGAGTATGATATGCCGCCTCCCGGCAACTCGGTCCGCACCGCCGCGAAGAACTCCCCTCCCCTTGGGGGAGGGGTGGGGGGAGGGGAA
>JANWYM010000184.1 GCA_025055355.1 Abditibacteriales bacterium | reverse complement strand
CGCCCGTGGGCGTCCACGCCGATGGGCGTTGCACCTTTCGGCACGCTCGCCCGTTCCATGAACCGCCCTTCAACATCGCGGATACCTTCATATCCGTTAGACAACTTGATTTGCAGTCGCAGTCGTCCCTTGCGGAAACGCAGGTCGGGGTAAAGCGACAGCACCCGCTCATAAGGCTTCACGATGCGCCATCCAGAGTGGGTGACTTCTGGCGGGACGACGATGAAAAGTTTCTTGTCGGCGGGCAGTGCCTTCAAGTTGCCGACGCCACTGGTGATGGGGAAGTAAAGCAAATCCGCATCGGGAACATCGGCGCTTGTGCCATTCCATCGCGCCCATCGGACGCGAGCGACATGGACAAGGTAAGAGGCGCCGAAAAACTGCCCGGCGTTCTCCGAACCTTGTAACCCCTGCACGGGTGTCGCCAAATCCTCGTCGGTGAAAAGTTGGCATGCCGTCAAGGTCGGCGACTGCACGGCTTCAGGGACGCAAAAGAGCGTGGCAGCAACGGGGTAGGCAGCGATCCGTGCAGGGTCACCTATCAAGTTGCCGAAACCTGCGCTCACCCCCAAGAAGTGGTCAGGACGAACGAACGGATAACCGAAGGTGTGCTCAGCGATCGCACTGCGTTGCTGCATCGCGCTGTCAACGGCGACGAGGATGGGCAACATCGCCCGGTATTCGTTGACCGTCCCCGCGCCCCATTCGGAGATGACCGCCGCTCGGCCCCACAGGTGAAGGGCTTGAGACTCGTAAATCAAATCGGCTGACTGCAGCGGGAACGGGTTGTTGAGCGCAAACTGGAAATCGTCCCGGGCGTCCCCGTAGTCAGTGTAGGGGTGATGGATGTCGTAGCCCACATCTAAATTCCCTTGGGAGACGAGATACTGTCGCCACTCGCCGCCCGCATCACCAGCGGTCGCGTTGCGGTAACCCACCTGGCGCATGCGTTGCGCAAATGCGTCGTAAAAGCGTCTTTCTCGCTCCATGGCAAATTCAAGGTAAAGCCGATGCCACCAGCCGTCTTCCCTTCCCGCCTTTGCACGCAGCACCCAGCGGGGCGGTGGCAGCGGCACATTCCCCTTGGCGGGGTCGGCATCGAAAGCGCCCATCGCTTGGAACTCCTCAGCCAACTCGGGGAACGTGGAGAGCAACCGCTCCCTTGTGCCGAAGCGTCCTCTCAGCCATTCATTCCACTCTGCGGTGAACGCTCGATAGACACCGACGGGCAACGCTCGACGACGACGGAAATCTTGCTCCTGCAAGTTCCAAACCAGAGGCGTTTCTACGGGCGACCTTTGCATCAAACTCACTTCGTTGATGGGCTGCACGACCACGATGGAGGGGTCATCGGCATAGCGGATTGCGCGGTAGGGATTGCGGTGCGCTATGATGCGCTCTTGCACCCCTAACATTCGATTGAGCATCGGCTGGAAGCAGAAGATAGCCCACTTGAGGGTGTGATAGTTGGTGTGCAAATCGGCGGGCGTTGCGAGATACGCCTTCCACCATTCGTCGTCGTCACGAATCTCAGGGGGCAACTTCTCACGGGGCATGAGCAAATGCGAGAAGAACCAAAGGGTGAACTGCTGGTAAATCCCATTTTCCGAGAGCAAAGCCAAAAGCGGGTCAACGACTTCACGCCACCGCTGCTCGTGCAAATCGCCCGTTTTTTCATCCCACAAGCCACGCCCCAGCCCGTGCCAGCGGACGAAGTTGATGCCCAACGCTTGCATCGTCTTGACGACGCGCCCATGCTCCCCGTCGCGCACCTCCTTCGGTTTGTGCTCTTGGGTGAGGAAGTGATTTTCATGCCAAGCCACGCCCCACAGCCGAACGGGTGTGCCATCCTCAAAAACGAGATACCCGTCGGGATGCAACTTGACGAAGCCGCGCTTGCCAGCGGGTATATCCGTCAAGTGTTCAAAGGAAACGAGCGGTTTGCCTTCTGTTGGGAGCAATTCCGTCGGGAACTCAAACCAATCCCTTCGGTCATCGCGGATAGGCTCCCATCCTTCTGGCATCGCCGCAACTGCGATGCGGGCGATGTGAACTCGTCCTGTTCGGATGTGCCACGCGTGGCATTGACCGAAATATTGCCCGTAAAGGACGGGGCGGATTTGCAATTGGGCGTGAGTGTAATCGGCTTTGGGGGCAGCCCAGTTGGCGGGGGGAACAAGCAAGTTCGCCGTCCGCCAACGGTCGGTGGCGTAAACGGTGAAAGGCAACGGGAGGCTGGTAACCACTCGGTCCCCTGCCCGCTGCTGATACTCAAAGGTCAGCGTGAAAAAATAATGAGGCTCATCACTGGCGACGACAGCGGCGATGTGCAACCATCGGTCAGAGGGGATGGGAAAGGGCGGCGATGCCAATCGTGGATCGTGGCTGAGGGAGACATCTTCGACCGAGCAGGCGGGCTTGCCAAAATATTGGGCTGCATCGAAACGGAGCGTCAACCCCGGTCGGCTGGGCAGAGTATCCCAAACGGACCAGCGCCGGAAACCGTCCGGGGCTGGACTGTCCCAGAGGAGCGTCCCCTGCACAGGTGTTGACCTCTCAACTTGAGCCAAAATCACTTGCGCGCTCAACAGCAGTCCCATCGTGGCGATGTTGGCGTTTTTCATTGCTATCTCCAAAATCGTCCTCGTCCTCCTCGTCGTCCTCGTTCTCGAACCTCAAAAACGACGACGACGAGGATGGTTGGCATACGGCGCGGTGTCCCCTGAGGGACATGGATGATTCCTCTGAAAACAACCGCCCCCGGGATGGGCTTGGGAGCGTCGCTCGAACTCCGCGCGCGATAAGCGGTCGCCATGTCGCAGCGGCAGACGCTCGTCCGGGAGGTCGTCCGTCGGAGGCGCCGGTGGACTGATAGTTTGGGTAGGTCGGTGGCTCACAACAGAACCTCACTTCTGAAAATCGTCGAACTTGTCACCCCTCCCCCAAGGGGAAGGCAGTTCCAAAACGCCGCTCCCCTCGGGGGTCAGCCGCAACACCCTGACAGAAAGTCACGGATGAAGCAACAGTCCTTCTTCCCCTTACTTCCCTTTCTCATCCTCTTCTGACCGGGTTCACCAACTTGCCGATCCCCTCCACTTCCAACTCACATACATCGCCGTCTTGGAGGAAGCGGGGCGGTTTGCGGGCGAAGCCGACGCCAGCAGGCGTGCCGGTGAACACCAAGTCGCCGGGCTCGAGGGTGATGACCTGAGAGATGTAGGCAACGAGGTCGTCAATCTTAAAAATCAACTGATTCGTGTTGGAGTTCTGCAAGAGTTCGTCGTTGACCTTGCAGGTGATTTTGAGGTTGTGCGGGTCGGGCACTTCATCTTGCGTGACCAGGGCGGGACCGATGGGCGCGAAGGTGTCGAAGGTTTTGCCCAGCAGCCACTGGCCACCCGGTTTGCGCAATTGCCAATCGCGCGCACTGACGTCATGCCCGACGGTATAGCCCGCCACGTAGTCCATCGCCCGCTCGCGAGGAATGCGCCGCCCGCGTTTGCCAATGATGAACACGAGCTCCACCTCGTAGTCGACCTCCTGACTTTCCGGCGGCAGCAGAATCGGCTCATTCGGACCGATGATAGCAGTAGGGTATTTAGAAAACAACACGGGTTCGGACGGAATCGCCGCCCCGCTCTCGGCGGCGTGGTCAGCGTAGTTCAGACCGACGCAGATGATTTTGCGCGGGTCAGGGACGGGCGCCTTGAGTGTGACCTGTTCTGGGCTGTAAACGTATTCCGGGCGGCTTGACTCTGCTGCGAAACTCAGCGCCTGCTGCGCACAACACCACGCCGCTTCTCCGGCTTCGAGGAACTGCCGCATGGTGGACGGGAGGTTTGCGCACGCGACGCGCTCCGGCTCGGCAACGCCTCCCGCCGCTAACTTGTGGGCAAGCGCCCACTGCAGGTCCACGTAACGCCCGTTGCTTTCGGCTGCCAGCCGTCGGTCGCCGGCGATTTCGAGGGTCACTAAACGCATGAGAACCTCCCCTGAACGTTCCCACGTTGGCACGTTGGAACGTTACTTGTTCTGCTCTTTTTGGATGGGCAACGTAACGATGAAACGGCTGCCTTCGCCGGGTTGGCTTTCGACGGTCAGGGTGCCGCCGTTGATGCCGATGAGGCCCCGCGCAATTGGCAGCCCCAAGCCGGAGCCCTGCTGCTCGAAGGTTCCCCGCTCCAGTTGCACGAAGCGGTGAAAGATGCGTTCGTGGTCGGCGGGCGCGATGCCAATGCCCGTGTCGGAGACGACGATGCGCACCACCTCAGCGTCCGCCGCCACCGTCAGGCTCACCATTCCGCCGGGGCGGTTGAATTTGATGGCGTTGCTCAACAGTCGTCCGATGGCGTCTTGCAAGTGGCTCTCGCACGCCTCCACCGGCGGCAGGTTCAGCGGACATTCCAACGCAAACGTCAACTGCGCCGCCTCCGCGCGCGGACGCCAATGGGCAGAGAGCGACACCAGCAAAGATACCACATCCACCGTCCGCTTATTTTGTCCGTAATCCTCGCGTATCGCCCCGGTTTCGATGCGGGCGGCAAGCAGGAAATCCTCGACCAGTTCCTCCAGACGGTTGCCGCCTTTCTGGATATGCTCATGCAGTTCATGCACATCTGCCGCGCTCAGCGTCGCCTCACCTTGCAGCAGCAGGTCGGCAGCGGCTTTGAGCGTGGACAGCGGGGTGCGAAACTCGTGCGACAGCATGGCGAGGATGTCGCGGCGGGTCTGCTCAATGTCTTGCCACTCTTGGCGCAATATGGCGCTGCGTCGCAGACTGCCCTCCACAGTGGCGAGCAGCTCCTCTGGCTCAAACGGCTTGGTCACGTAATCATCCACGCCCAACATCTTCCCCTTCTGGATGTCCTCGGGCGCGCTGCGGACGGTCAGGAAGATAAAGGGGATAGAGCGCCAGCGCGGTTCGTGCTGCACGAGTTCGTAGAACTGATAGCCATCCATCTGCGGCATCATAATATCCGAGAGGATCAGGCTGGGGGTCTGTTGCTTCATCAGTTGCAGCGCCTCTAAACCGTGCGAGGCGAGGAGGACGTGATAACCCGATGCTGTCAGAAGCGCTTGCACCGTCTGGGCGATGAGAGCGTCGTCCTCTACCACTAAGATCAGGGGGGGGCGGTCAGCCGCCGGTGGCTTCGCGGGGACGTCGTTCTCCCCTTGGATTTCTCGGCGCGCGCGGAGGAGGAACTCTTCCGCGAGTTCCTCCAAGCGGTTGCCGCCTTGCTGGATGGACTCATGCAGTTCGCGCACGTCGGCGGGGCTTAACGTCGCCTCGCCTTGGAGCAGCAGGTCAGCGGCGGCTTTGAGCGTGGACAGCGGGGTGCGAAACTCCTGCGAAAGCATGGCGATAATGTCGCGCCGCAGCCGCTCCAGTTCCATCCATTCCCGCCGCAAGTCTTCCCGCCGTCGGAGTTTGCCCCGCACGACCGTCAACAGTTCGTCAGGTTCCATCGGCTTCGTCAGGTAGTCGTCTGCCCCCGACGCTTTGCCTCGGCGAATGGATGCCGCTGAATCTCGCGCTGTGAGAAAGAGGAAGGGAATGGAGCGCCAACGGGGGACGCGCTGCACCGCCTCGTAGAACTGATAGCCGTCCATCTGCGGCATCGTCACATCCGAGATAATCAGGTCCGGCAGGTTCTGGCGGATTAAATCTAATGCCTCTGACCCACTGTAGGCGACGAGGACATTATAACCAGCCACGGATAGGACGGTGCGCACGGCGGCTGCTACCGAGACATCGTCGTCCACAACTAAAATTGTCGCTGCCATCCTTGTTCCCCTCCGGTGTGGGTTTGGAAACCCCGCTTGCGCGCTTCGTCTCTCCTCCGAAAATCGTCGTCGCTCTCGTCGTCCTCGTCCTCGGACCCCACCAACAACTGACGAGGAGGACGACGACGATTTTCATGTGGCGGGGTGCGTCAACGACGCAGGGGCAATTCCTTTGAAGTTACCGCAGGCTGGGACCTGCACTCCGCTTTGTCCCATCCACCTGCTTCAGCAATTCCTGGACGGCGACCTCCAGTTGACGGTCACGCCCCGCAAGGTAGTCCTCGGGGCGGTTCTCCACGTAGATGTCCGGCGGGACGCCGTAGTTTTCGAGGTTGATCCCGTCCAGCGTCGTCCAACCTGTTTGCGGGACGCGCAACGCGGTCTGACCGTCCAGCAGCGTGCGCTCGTTGGTGCCGATGACGCCCCCTGCCGTCGGCACGCCGACAATTTTGCCCAACTTGTTGACGCGGAAGCCGTTGGGGAAGATCTCCGCGTCGCTGCCGGAGTTCTGGTTGATGAGCAGAATCATCGGGCGCGTGAACGCCCCAAAAGGCTGCGTCATTTTCAGCCCGCCGCGCGGCGTTTCGTAGACGTGGACGCGCTTCGTGAGGATGGCGAACAGTTCATCATGGATGCGCCCGCCACCGTTCCAGCGCACGTCCAACACCAGCCCCTCTTTCTCGTAGGCGTCGCTTAACAACTCCTTATGAAAGCGCGCCAACGCTTGCGGGGTCATCTCCTTGATGTGGATGTAGGCAAAACGTCCGTGAGATAGTTTGCTGACCATCTGACGGTTGGCATTGACCCAGCGTTCGTATTCCAGGTCGCGCCACGGTCCTTGCGCGATGGGGGTGATTTTGACCGGGCGGGCGCCGTCTTTGGATGGCACGGTGTTGACCAGCAGTTCCACCGCCACGCCGGCGCGAAGCGTCTGGTGCAACGACTCGCTCAAGGTCGCCTCCTGACCGTTGATAGCGAGGATGTATTCACCAGGCTGAAGGCGGCTCTCGTCTTTGTCCGCGGGGCCGTCGGGCAGGACGTTCACCACGCGCAGCCCCACGCCTTGGTAATCGTAATCCAGCGTCACGCCCAAATATCCCGTGCCAGTGGTCGGACCGCTGCTCCCTCGGCTGAACGTGCCCACAGGGCCGATGCCGACATGGGAGGCATTCAACTCGCCGAGCATCAGGTACATCAACATGAAGAAATCATCGCGGGTGGCGCACTCGTCCACCAGTGGACGATATTTCTGGCGCACGGCGTTCCAGTCAACGCCGTGCATGTTCTCGTCGTAGAAGTTGTCCCGCAACAACCGCCACGCTTCATCAAAGATCTGTCGTCGTTCTTCATCGCGGTCAATTTCCATCTTCGCGCTGAAGGAAACGGTCGTCGGTGTGCCGCCCGTGCGTGGCACCTTGCGAATTGCACCGCCGAGGTTGCCGAACCCGCCGCCGGCGTAAATGGTGTTGCCGTCTGCACTGATGCGCAGGTTGCCGCCCATGCCGCTGGCGAGTCGGGCGGGCGCGCCGCCGTCCACCGACAGGGCATAAAGGTCGCCCAAAGCGGTGAAGAAAATCGTCTTGCCATCGGGCGAGAGGAGCAAGGAGCCGGTGAACCCCTGCGGGCTGCTTGCCAAGCGACGGGCGCGTTTCGTGATGCCATCGAAGTCAATGTTCACTTCTGTCCTCTGACCACTGACCACAGAACTACCGACCGCAACCGTGGTTGTCCCGCGGTCTCGTTGTCCCGCGGTCTCGTTGTCCCGCGGTCTCGTCGGTTTCGTCAGCGACACCGCCCAGATCT
>JANWYM010000183.1 GCA_025055355.1 Abditibacteriales bacterium | reverse complement strand
GAAGGGACTGTCGCCCCTTTGACAGCAACAGGGATGGAAGGGACTGGCGTCCCCTTGGCAAGGGGGATAGGAGGGGCGGCCGCCCCTTTGACAACAAACGAGATGGAAGGGACTGTCACCCCTTCAACAACAACGGGGATGGAAGGGATTGTTTCCCCTTTGACAAGGGGGGGATGGGAGAAGCCATCACCCCCCCTTGACAAGGGGGGGATGGGGGGGGTCGCCGTCAGCAGGCAACTGAACTCAATCCGCTTGTCGCGCAGGATGGCGTTTTTCAGGTAGCGATACTCCCAGCGTGGTTCGCCTTCAACGTAGAGGACTTTGAGTTGCTTGTCCACGACGCGCAGGTTGAAGGCGCGGCGGTTGTTGCGGTCGGTGACTTCACCCGCTTGCGTGGGCGCGGTAATCTGAAACGTGAATTGCCCCACTTTATCGGGCGTGAATGTAAAAGCGACTTCCTGCTTCGTTTTATCCGCACCGAGTCGCACGCGCTCTTGGCGGACCACTGCGCCGTCTCGCGTGAGCGTGACCGGGATTTCACGCCCCGCGTAGCCGCGCTGTGTGATGCCGACGGAAACGGTCACGGTGTCGTTGACGCGCACGGTGTCATCGGCGAGAACGTCGGTCAGCGCGATGTCGCGCGTCGGTGTCGGGTCGCCGATACCGACGGTAAAGATGGGAATTTTCAGTTGCCCCGCCCGTTTTGCCACGCTCACCGGGTCGGTGCCCATATTGTTCCCGCCGTCCGTCAGCATCACGACGCCCGACACGGGCTGACCCGTCAAGTCGTTCAGCACGCGCTCCAGCCCCGTGCCTAACTGCGTTGTCGCGCTCTGCGACGGGGGAATGGGGGAATGGAGAAGTTGGGAGATGGGATAGGCGTCAGCGTTGACCGCGTAAAGCCGCACGCGGTTCTTCGCCTGCAACTGCGACAGGAGGGGCGGTGCCTCCGGGGTAGTTCGTCTGATAAGCAGCCCCCGCGCAACCTCGAGCCGCGTCTCTCTGCTGCCCTTGTCTTTTACGCTCATGCTCAGAGAATTGTCCACCAGCACCGCCACTGTCGCTGGCACAGTGTCCACCAGTCGCACGCGCAGCATCGGCTGGAACAGCACGAACATCAACACGGCAAACGCCATGAGGCGCAACCCGATGAGGAACAACTTGAAGGAGAACGACGGCTGACGCCCGTCGCGATAGTAGCAGATGCCAACCCACAGCAGCACGCCAGTCATCACCAGCGCGACGAGCCATCCCGCCCACGCTTCAACGCAATACACGCGCGCCTCGTGGAGATGCTGCTGCATCTGAGCATCTATGTTGAGGAGTTTGAACAAAAGAGCCTTCATTCACCTCTCCTCCCAAACTTCTGCGCCAGCCACACCTCCATCAACAGCAATACTATCGCCGCGCCGATGAGATGCCGCCAGAGTTCGATGCCCAGCCGCGACTTTTGAATCGCCGCGCGGAGGTTGTCGGGATTGTCTATGACGTGAAAGCGCGCTTCGGGAATCAGCCGCCTCAACGCGCTGGGATGCAGGGGCGTCAAATCCGACTCCGTCGTCCGCAGATTCACCGCGAAACATTCTGCAATGGAGGGTCGGGGCGTGCCCGTCTGCTCCGCCTGCATCCGCCAAATGCCCGCTCTGTCCGTCTGCGGAAAAGTCAGGGTGCATCCTCGGCGGTCCAGCGTGGCGCGAATGGTAGCGGTGCGACCGTCAGGCGCGATGACGCGCGCCTCGCGCCCCGCGTCTTTCACGCTCAACGTTCTCAGCAGCGGCTCGCCCACCGTCACGTTGCGTCGTCCCTCCGCGCCCTGCCGCAAATAGGCAACGAGTTCATGCAGCAGCGGCAGATACGCCGGTTTGTAAGGCAGGTTGTTCCATTCCGCGTCCGCTGTGCTGGCGCACACGACAACTTTACCCAAGCCCACGCTCTTTTCGACCAGCGCAGGCGAGCCATCGGAGAAGCGACAGAGGACGCGGACTGCGGATTGAACGCCTTTTGCGCCGAAATCCGGAATCCGAAATCCGAAATACTTGTAGAACCGCGCTGACTGTATCTCCACGTCGGCGGCGTCTTTGAACAGTTGCAGGGCGGGGTGGTTGATGCTGGCGGCGTCGAGGGTCACGAACTCCTCTGCGGAGCGTCCCACGCGCACGTCCGTCAGCGGCGCGGGTAAGAGTCCCTGACCGTTTTGATAGAGCGTTTCGTTGTAATGCCGCACGTCCACCGCGCTGCCCAAGAAGACCAACACGCCGCCGCCGCTCTGGACGTATTGCCGCAGCGCGTCGCGGTCTTCGTCGCTGAGGCGGGCGACGTTGGCAAGGATGACAGTATCGTAATCATGTAGGTTGTAGTTCTGCAACCTCCCTCCTGTCCCTGCTTGATAAGGGGGGAAGTAAAGGGGGGTCACTTCGGGAGCGATGACGGCTTTTTCCTCCTGCGCGCTCTCAGCAGGGGGAGAGAGCGCAGTGACGAGATAGAAAACCTCGTCCTTCGCGGGGTCGGAATGGGGCTGACCGTTGACGCACAACACGCGGGCGCGGTCCACCACGCGCACCGCGAAGTAAGCGGCATCGTCACGCGGCAGCACGTCGTCCGCCCTCACCCGCACCGCGCCGCCCTGCGCCCCGATGCGGGTGAACAGGTGCGCGAACTGAGCCGTTGCCGTTCCGTTCGGCGGCAAGCTGACGCGGATGGACTCCGCCGGAGTGTCGCCCTCCCAGAGCGTGACCATCACGTGAGGCAAAGGGCGCGACGATAGATTACGAATCCGCGCCCGCATCCGCGTCGGGGCGCGCGTGCTGACGATGCCGCGCACGATGTCCACGCCCTCCACGACGACGTTGTCCGTGCTGGGCGCAGCAAGCGGAATGAGATTGAGGCGGGCAAGACGCGATAGGTCACGCCAGAGCGTTTGGGTAGGGAGGTGGTTGGATGGTTGGGTGGTTTCTTTTGTGCCTCGTTCCCATCCGACGCGCTGATTGTCCGTGATCAAGTAAACTTCGCGGTTGGGGTTTTTCACGCGGCGTAGCAGGTCGGTGCAGAGGCGGGCGGTTTTGTGGAAGTCGGTGCCGAAGTCCGACAGCGGCGCGCGGCGGATGAGCGCGGCGGCTTGGGCGAGGTCGTAGGTCGGTTCGGCGATGACAGCGGTCGGTCGGTCCGACGCCAGCACGAATGAGACCGCATCGCCCTGTTTGAGTTGCTTCGTCACAATATCAACGGCGACCTGCTTTGCTCTCTCGAACAACGTGGTGCCACCAACGCGGACGCCCATGCTGTAAGAGTTGTCCAGCACGATAACCGCGTGCGGGCGCCTGCCGCCCGCGAACGCCGGCAGCGTCGAGGTCTGAATCGCGGGACGCGCCAACGCCAGCGCGAACAGGACGAGAACCAACACGCGCACGAGCAGTAAGAGCAGGTGCTCCAACTGCAGCCGCCGCCGGTTCTGCTTCTGCGACAGCAGCAGAAACTCCATCGCCGCCCATGGGATCACACGAAACCGGCGCCGCTGCAGCAGGTGGATGATAATGGGAATCGTGCCCAAGCCGAGCGCGCTGAGGAGAGCCGGGTTGAGGAAGGAAATCCCAAACATAATCAATTACAACGCAAAGGCGCAAGGGAGTAGTGGAGCGATGGAGTCATAAAGTCATGGGTCATGCTCACCTGACCCTCTCAATAACCCAACAGTCCGCTTTGCGTCTTTGCATCTTAGCGTCTTCCCGTTGAAATGTTACCTCTTCATCCTCATCGCCAGATAGTTCCACAGCGCTACGTCCACAGGCTCGTCGGTAGGCATCTGCACGTAGTCAATGCCCATCTCGCGGCAGCCGCGTTGGAGCGCCGTCACGTAATCGCCAAACGCTCTCAGATAAGAACGACGAATGGCGGGCGGGTCGGCGAGCAGTTGCACCTCGCCCTCCAAATCGCGGAACATCGCCAGGTCGCGGAAGGGGAACGCGATTTCGTCGCGGTCGAGGACGTGGAAGACGATGACCTCGTGCCGCTTGTGTCGAAAGTGCTGCAAGCCCAAAAGCACCTGTTCCGCGCTCTCGAACAGGTCGGAAATGAGAATCATCAAACTGCGCCGCTTGACGCGCTCGGCGATGTCGTGCAGCACCGCCCCGACGCTGGTTTTCTTCTCCACCGTGACGTTCTCCAACTCCTCCACGATTTGACGCAGTTGACTGGTCGCCGCGCGTGCAGGCAGGAAGCGGCGCGGTGCGGCGTCGAACGTGACCAAACCCACTGCGTCTCGTTGCTGAATCAGCAGCGACGCCAACGCGACGCCGACTACCGCGCCATACTCCAACTTTGACAGCGCGCCTGACTTGTAAGTCATCGAACTGCTCGCGTCCAGCAGGAGGTAAGCCTTGAGGTTGGTCTCCTCCTCAAACTGCTTGATGTAGTGCCGGTCGGAGCGTCCGAACACCTTCCAATCAATGTAGCGAATCTCATCGCCCGGCGTGTACTCGCGGTGCTGCGCGAACTCCACGCTGAAGCCGTGATACGGACTCTTATGCATCCCCGCGATGACGCCCTCCACCACTAACCGCGCCCGCAGCTCCAGGCGCGAGATTTTAGAAAGCGTCACCGGGTCAGCGAGAAGGGAACGCTCGATTGCCATGACTTTCAAGCCCTCGTTCAGAAGATGGTGGAAGAGTCGCAGCGCACCTACACCACCGGCGAACGGGAAGAGGATGGTCTCGTCTTCATTCCTGTGAAGAAGTCGCGTCAGCCGCCGCTGCCGCGCTTTCGGCATCACGGCGCGGGCAATCGTCTCCAACTCCTGCCATAGGCGCAGCGACGGCGTGGCGGAGGACTTGAGTTCCTGCACCAGCGTTTCTAACTGCTGCACCACTGGTTGCGTGATTCCGCACCGCCGCCAATACAGCGGCTTCTAATTTCGCGGCGGCGGAGCCAAACTCCCCTTCAATGCTTTGTTCCGTCAATAACGTCTCTGACCTCTCCAGCCGCTGTTGCTGCACCCGTTCCTTGTCGTTTCCTGCAAGGGCATCGCGGGCAGAAGGACGCTCAGTTGCTCGCAGATGTGGGCGACCAGTTCCAACTGTTCTGTCGGCGGCAGTTGAGCCGCCAATTCCTCCACACGCGCCAAAGTTATCGTATCTGCCACAGCATTCACCTTGCTCATTCGCCGCTGTCCCTTATAACACCTCACGCTGGTTTGGGCGTGATCGCCAACAGGCGGTCCACGATGTGGTCGGCGGTGACGTTTTCCGCTTCGGCTTTGAAGTTGGTGATGATACGGTGGCGGAGGACGGGGTGGGCGACGGCGGCGACGTCGTCGCAAGTGGCGGCGAAACGCCCGTAGAGAGCGGCGCGCGCCTTCGCGCCGAGGATGAGATACTGCGAGGCGCGCGGTCCCGCACCCCACGTCACCCACTCCTTCACGAAGTCGGGCGCCTCCCCTTCCTGCGGACGGGTGCTGCGGGTGAGTTTCATCGCGTAGCGGAACACGTGGTCGGCGACCGGCACGCGCCGCACGATGTCCTGCAAGCGCAGGATGTCGCCGCCGCTGAGGACATGCGACAGTTCCACGTGGTTCCCCGTCGTCGTCGCTTTCATAATCAGCAACTCCTCCTCCGCGCTGGGGTAGTTCACCTTGACCATGAACATGAACCGATCGAGTTGCGCCTCCGGCAGCGGATAAGTGCCTTCCTGCTCAATGGGGTTCTGCGTCGCCAGCACGAAGAACGGTTCTTCCAAGCGATAGGTAGTGCCGCCCGCCGTGACCTTGTGCTCCTGCATCGCCTCCAACAGCGCGGCTTGCGTCTTGGGCGGCGTGCGGTTGATTTCGTCCGCCAAGATGATGTTGGCGAAAATCGGGCCCTTGAGGAAGCGGAACACCCGCTCGCGGGTCACTTGGTCCTCGTAAAGCACATCGGTGCCCGTGATGTCGGCGGGCATAAGGTCGGGCGTGAACTGGATGCGCTTGAAACTGAGCGAGAAGATGTTAGCCAGCGTGCTGACCAGCAGCGTCTTCGCCAGCCCCGGCACGCCCACCAGCAAACAATGCCCCCGCGAGAAAATCGCGATGAGCAGTTCTTCAATGACCTCCTGTTGTCCGATGATGACCTTTCCGATCTCTGAGCAGATGATACGATACCCTTCGCGCAGTTTCTCCAATGCCGCGAGGTCGTCCTGCTCCACGTGAACGTCGGCTGCAAGCATGTGTGCCAACCTATAGTCTCCCTCGAAAATCGTCGTCGTCCTCCTCATCGTCTTCGTTCTCGAACCTCAAAAACGACGACGAGGACGATTTTCATCCGGCGTGGTGCCCCCGTGGGGGCATGGATGATGCCTCCAAAAATGATCGTCCTCGTCGTCGTCCTCGGTCGTTGAGGCTGAGTTCAGATGAACGACCGACGACGAGGAGGAGAGCGATTTCATCTCCCGCGACAATACACCAACGCCAGCACCGCATACGACGTTACCAAGTCTTTATTGTCTTCCCACCAGCGGGGGTTCTTGTTCGACCACGAGCCGTCCTTGGCTTGAACGGCGATAAGTTGCCGTGATAAATCTTCCGCCCAGCGGTGCTTTTTGCCCGCCGTGTCGGTCAGGATGCGCTCGCCGAAGACGAAGAGCGTCTTCGCCATCGTGTGGTAGTAGTAGAACAACCCCGCGTCTTTCATGCCGGGGTTTTCCTTGACCGTATAGTGAGCGCGAATCCAGTTCCATGCCGCTTGGGCGCGCGGGTCGTCTTTGCTGACGCGGCAGTAGATGTAACTCTTCAGCCCCGCGTAGGTCATGCTGCCGTAGGAGGAATGACCGCCCGCCTTGCTCTCGCCCGTGCTGGCGTAGACGAACCCACCGTCGTTGCCTGCCCACTTCTGGTCGTTGCTGTCGGCGCGGTTCTGGCAGCGTTGCAAGAACACAAGGGCTTTGTCCCACAGCGGCGAGTCTTTCGAGAAGTCAGTGTCGCGCAAGGCTTCCAGCGCCGTCTGCAGGTTCGACAGATCCGCCGTGCCGGAGGAGGAGTAGCCCATGCCGCCATATTTGATGTCCTGCTTCGTGAAGCCTTCGCCCTCGTCGAACTGCGCCTGCTCCAGATACTTCTGCGCCCGCTTGACGATCTCAGCATACTTTGGATTTTTCGTCTCGTAGAGCGCGGTCATGCACAGGGCGGTGTTGTAGTTGGGCAGCGCCGTCGCGGGGTTGGCGTCACTGTAAATTGCGCCGTCTTTTTTCACCTGCGAGAGGATGAACTGAATGGCTTTGGCGACCGTGGGGTCTTTCTCGGTGTAGCCGGCGCGCAGGAACGCTAAGGTCGCCAGCGCCGTGATGCCCGGATAGTGCTGCCACGAGCCGTCGGGCTGCTGCGTACCGCGCAGGTAGCGCAAGCCGCGCTCGATCGCTTGCCGCACATCATTCGTGTTCCGCGACGATTGTCCCATGCACGGAAGCAGAAGGAACGGGATCAATGAAAGGATGAAAGAGCCTGTTTTCATTCGCATTAACATCACAACCCGAAAGATGCAGTTCACGGATGGCACGGATGACACGGCTTATCTGCTGTCAACAGGGAAGTCATCCGTGTCATCCGTGCCATCCGTGAACCGTCAAT
>JANWYM010000182.1 GCA_025055355.1 Abditibacteriales bacterium | reverse complement strand
GGCGGGCAGGTCCCCGCTGCGCCGCGGGGGGACGTGTGTCGCTCTTGCGAGTATCGCCACATCTGCCGCGTCCGAACGGTGACGGATGAGTCCATGGATGCATGAACCCAAGGGTTAGGCGGCTGCCGTCATCATCCTTCGCTTTGTTATTTTGGCTGAACTTTGGCGTTTCGCGCCTCTCTCCCTCGCCGCTGCAGAAAAACGTCGTGGCAGGCGCAGCGAGGCAGTCCACCTCCCTGTCATTGCGAGCGCAGCGAAGCAATCCCCTCCGTGAGGGGATGGCTGCCGCGCAGGGGATGGCTTCGCTCCGCTCGCCATGACAGGCATTCTCGAAGGAGGAGGCAAAATGCGAAAGTTTAGGTTTTGAGTTGATTTTCTGAAAGTGCTATAATCGTGTTCAATCTGGCTATCTGGTAAGATGGCTGCTATTTTGGAAAGAGGGATGTTCCAATGTCTGTCGTATCCTGCTTGGCGCGCGTCCCCTTGTTTGCCGGGCTGTCAGAGGAAGAACTCGCCAAAGTGGCGCAGCACGTCCGTCACCGCCGTCTGGCAGCGGATGAGGTCGTGGTGCGCAAAGACGATCCGGGGCTGACCTTATACATCATTCAGAAGGGCAAGGTCAAAATTCACTCCCAGCCCAGCGAGGAAGGGGAAGTGATCTTCGGCGTCCTAAGCGAGGGCGAGTTCTTCGGCGAACTCAGCCTGATTGACGGGCTGGAGCGCTCCGCCGACGTGACCACCCTGGAAGAGACCGAGCTGCTCATGCTCAATCGCGATGACTTCCTGCGCTGCTTGCGCGAGTTGCCTGCCATAGCGCTGAACATCCTCGTCGCTTTGTGTCAACGGCTGCGTAAAGCGGATGAATGGATTGAAGCGTTCACCGGCTTGGACGTACATGGACGCGTGCTGAAAGCCCTCCTCGACCTCTCTGACCGCTACGGCGTGGACACCGACGCAGGACGCGAAATTGACCTGCACCTCAGTCAATCGGACCTCGCCAGCATGGTGGCATCCTCGCGGGAAAGTGTCAACAAAGTGCTGGGGCATTACCGCCACCTCCGCCTGCTGACGATTGACGGGCAGCGCATCATCCTCCACAATGTCGCTGAAATCCGCCGCCGCCTGGAAAGCCGATACCGATGACGGTGGTTCATGGAGTTCATGGCGTTCATGGGGGTCTGGCGGTTGCCGTCGTGCCCTTGCCCCTTCCCTGACGAAGTTGGCTGGCTCCGGACCTCCCCCGACCCCTCCTTGGTCAGGAGGGGAGAGTTGTCGGATAGGCTCTAAGTGACCGCAGAGGTCCCATGAACCAACGTCCCGCTGGAACTGTCGTTTCTTTCCACTCGTCAAAGGGGATGAAAAAACAACAGGGGAGGCAATGGCGATGTTCCGTTACGTCTGTTTCTTTCTCCTCGCGGCAAGTGTCTGTCTGGCTCCGACCGGTTTCGCCGACGCCCCGCAAGACCGCGTGAGCGTGCCGCTCGGCGAGTTTACATCCTTTTATGAATCCAAATGGACGCACACGGTGCGTTTTGAGGAGGCGATTGCGCGTGCCGCTGGCACGCCGCTGGCGCGCGCACCGCTGCACTTCATACGCATTGCCTCCGACGGGAAAATTCGCTTCTTCTACCGCAGTCGCCTGCGCAGCAACGGCGAGGCAACCGTGGGCGTGCAGGTCGAGGTCTTCCGCCAGCAGAGCGAAGCGAAAGGCGAATGGGAGCGCGTCTGGTCGTCCAAAGCGGAGTTGGCGGATAAGGGAACGTCGGAGGGCGACGAAATCAGCCCCATCCTCACCGTCCCCGTTGGGTTCGGCGCGGCGCCGGTGGCGACGTTCCGCGTGGTGGCGACGTGTTATGCGGGCGACCGCGCAACACAGCCCACCGAAGCGACGTTTAGCGTTGCCTTCCCCAGCCGTTTTTACGTTCCCTTCACAGACCAAATTGCCTTGGAGCCGGGCGCGCTGTGGCTGGACGCGCACGTGAGCCGTCACCTCTATACGCAACTGCGTCAATCGCTGGAGCAGTTCCGCGAGAAGCGCTTCGCGCCGAAGGACAGCGAGCGTCCCATCGTCTACGGCCCAGGCTTCTCGCCGGAGGTCGTGCAAGTGTCCGCTGCTATCGTTGAACGCCTGCGCGACGTCGCCGTGCCGGGCACGCCGCAGCGCACGAGCGCGTTGGGCAACGTCAGCGGGTCATTAGCGTCTCTCCAACACTACCTGCGCGCCGCTGCGGTGGTCGCGCCGCGCGTGAGCGCTGCCGACCTCAACGCGATGCAGGTCTTCAACCGCAAATACCTCGACGCCATAACGGCGGTGAACGCCCTCCTCGGCGATGGCGATGGCTCTTTGCAGCGGCTCGCTGAGACCACGCGCCCTTACTTCGTCGCCGCCGTAGGGGGCACCGCTTCGATGGACTACGCGCCCTTGCAGCAACAACTCTGGGCGGTCATCGGCAACGTCGCCCTTGTGCAACAAGCGTTGCGTGCGATGGGTGATTACGCCCCCCCCGTCAACGAAAACGGCACGCTGGTCCTTAAGCCCGCGCGCGTTAACTTCGCGCCGGCGGCGTCCGCGTTCGGCGATTTCTTCCTGCGCGTCAATGCCCACCTCGCCGCACTCGTCGCGTTTTACGAACGCATGGACACGCACGCGCAGGGGGCGGAACTGGCGGCTTACAAAATGCCGCCCTCGCCGGAGCAACTCGTCCTCACCGTCGGCAACAGCCGCCCCAATGACGCGGGCTTGCACAAACTTGCGGCGAACGTCCATCAGACTTTCACCGTCACGGCGGACGGGCAGCCCGTGCCGGACGCTGACGTTTCCTTCTATCGCGTCACCGTCCGCGACGGCGAACCCGACGCGCCCGAACCCGAGCGGCTTCAGACGGACAAGCGCGGGCGCGTGACCTTCGCGCCCGCGGTCGGCGGCTACTATGTGCAGGCAGAGAAAGATGATTATATCTCTGCGCTGTTCGTGTTTGAAGCCCACCCTACCCCGCAGGCGCAGCGGCCGCCAGAGCCTCCCCCCGCCTTGCCCGACCTCGTTGTAACCGATGTGCAGACCAACAGCGCGGTAGGCTATCTGGTGGCGCAGCAGCCGGCGTGGCTGTTTGCGCGGGTGGCGAACATCGGGCGTGGCGACGCACAAGGACCGATTTACGTTATGTTTGAGGGCAAGCGGGGGACGAACGCCTTCGACCGCTTTGAGGTCATTGGCATCGCCGCCGTCCCGCGCAGCAGCCGCATCGCCGGCGCGACAGGCAACGGACAACACTTCGACTCAACGACCGTCCGCACCGATTGGGTGCCGCCTGCGCCGGGCGATTACACCCTGCGGGTGACGGTCAACCCCTCCATCCCGCCCTTCGCACGGGGGGGCGAAGGAGGAGGCGAGGGCGGGTTCGAGCCGATTGCCGAAGCCGACTTCCGCAACAACAGCCGCACCGTCGTCGTGCGCGTCGGCGGCGCGGCGGTGAGCAGCCCGGCGCCGGGAATGGTCAGCCTCGCCGTGACCGAAATCATGATTGTCCCGGCGATGACGACGCTGACCGTGCTGCAACCCGTGACGATTGCCGTGCGCGTCCGCAACATCGGCGCGATGCCCGTTCCGTGCCATAACCTCGGTTTGCGGCTGCTGGCGGGCGGCGTCATCGTCACGGAGTATGCCCTGCCCTGCTGGGTGGTCAACGGCTTCGAGCGCAACTACCTCGCGCCCGGCGAGGAAGCCCTCATCACGGGCTTGACGTGGACGCCCGCTGTCATCGGGCGCATCCCGCTCGTCGCCGAAATCATCACGTTAGGGGGTTGGACCGGATACACCTTCCTCGCACGCCCTTACACGATTTACTGCGAGGTGGTGCGGGGGCCGGTCATTGTGCGCCCCCGGTCGGGGTGGGAACTGGCTGACCTCTCCATCGCGCGCGCCGACATTGACGTTCAACCGATGAACCCCACGACGGATGACTCCATTGCCTTCCTGTTCACGGTGCGCAACCTCGGCGGGCAACCCGTCAGTGGACGCGCGCGGGTGACGGTGCTGGGCGACCGAGGACGCGAGCACCGCCGTGTCCTTTCGTTCGGCACGCTTGAGGCTTTTGCCGTTGACCGCCTCAGAGTCCCGTTTGGGCTCCTGCCCGCCGGGGACTACGAGGTGAACATCGCCCTGGAGAGTTTCCCCCGCGTCGTGGAGCGCACGCTGTCGAACAACGTGGCGACGTTGAAGTTCCGCGTCTACGAGCGCGGGCAGCGACCCGACCCGAAGTCCCCGCCCCCGCAGCGCGACGTGGACCTCGCCCTCAGCCCCGACGACCTCACGATTGACCCCGCCGAGCCACGCGCTAACGAACCCTTCCGTGTCATCGCCACTATCCGCAACAAGGGCGATGATGACGCGCACAACCTCATCGTCAAAGCGACCATCTCCGGCAGCGGTCTGACGCAAACCGCCCTGCAATTCGTCCACCTCATTCGCGGCGGCGACACCGCGCGCGTGACGCTTCACTTCCCCGCGCTCCGCCAGCCCGGACGTTACACCGTGCGCGTCGAAGTCAACCTGCCAAGTGGCAACGACCCCAACAAAGGCAACAACGACGCTCGCCGCGAGTTCCGCGTGCGCGGCGGGAAGGACTAAGCGGCATGATGAGTCATGCCCAGCAGACTGAAGCAGGAAGGGATGGCTTCGCTTCGCCCGCAATGACAGGCTCTTTTCGTCGCCGGGGGAGGTGTGCTATAATCAAGGGAACGATTCAGGGAGTCATACAGACCACCTGAACAGCTACTTTTTCTGCGACCTGTTTTGGGGGGATGTATCATGGCGCACTCCTTGAGTGACCCCAGATGGCAAGTCGTTCAAGACAATTATCCGTTTCCCATCGCCTTCATCCTGCAGGCTGAGGTCAGAGGGGCGGCGACACCCCGCGACCAAGCCGAAGGACTGATTCGCCTCTCCAACACCACCTTGCAATATGCTGCCCTCGTCGCCGCCAGCAACTACGCAGCCGCGCCGTTCAAGGAGGAGAAGGTCTCGTATCGGTTCGAGCGGCTCAAGCGTCCCTTGCTCTCCGACTTCGCTCACTTCCTGCGCGTCAGCGTGCCCGCTCTGGAGCAACAGGGCGTGCTGTTCGTGCCTGAACTGGCGACGGCGGTGGCGCAGGCAGACCGAGAGCGCGTGCGTGCCCTGCACATGGGCGAGCGCGGGCTGGAGGAGCGCGCGTTGAGTTTGCTTGAAGCGCTCGTCAACCTGCGGAACGCCCTCGCCCACGACCGCTATCGCGGGGAATGGGAGACGTTCGTGGAGCATCACACCCCCTTGGTCGCTTGTCTCCTGCACCTGCTGGACTGGTGCGCCCAGTATCCTTTGCTGCGGTTGGTGGGCGCAGGGCAATGGGTGCGGCTGAAGGGGGCTGAGCCGACCTTTGCGACCGAGCCCATTCCTGATGCGGCCCTTCCCGAACTCGCAAGGGCACAGCGCGAAGGGGAACTCACAGGTTTGCTGCTTGCCGACCCCACGCACACCCGCTTTCTCACCCTGGACCCGTTCATCCTGTGGGCGGACTGCCCCTATTGCGAGCAAGAGCCGCTGGTAGGGCTGACGGAGGAGGTGTTCCTGTTCAACGGCGACGAAGGGCGACGCTATCTTGCCTACGTCGGCATCCGTCATCCCCGTCCGATGTCGCCCCCCAAGCAACGCATGGAGCAGATTTACGCTGAAAAGGAGGTCCCGCCTGAGCCTTGCAAGATCTCGCAACTGACTTATCCCCTCCTTTACAGCCGCGCCTGCCGCCAGAACGAAATGTGGCTGCGCGAGAACATCAACGCTCGCCGCTATATCCCGCAGGTCTATCATCCCCGCAAGGGGATGGAGTCGCAACTGGAGGGGTTCCTGCGGGGGCGCAAGGCGGGTTTCCTGCTGTTGGGCGAGGCGGGCATAGGCAAGACGAATCTGCTTTGTCACAAGGTGGAGGAGTGGCGCGAGCGGGGGGAGATTGTGCTGTTCTACGCCGGGCATCAATTGTTAGTCACTCGGGCGGATGAGGCTTCTGACGAACTGACAGCTCCGCTGGAGCGTCGCCCTCCCGGCGCATCGTCCCTCCGTCGGACGGGGGAGGCTTTTGCCGAACCGCTGGAAGGGCGTCTCCTACGCGACCTCCATCTGACAGGCGACTTCCCAGAACTGTTGGACTTCTTGCGCCGCGAAGGACGGCGTATAATCCTCGTCGTGGACGGCGTTAACGAACATCCCCACGCTCCCGCCCTGCTCCAGCACCTATGCACCTTCACCGCCCGTTACGCTGCTCCCCTCTCCCGCCGCGAGGAGGCAGGGGCGGAGGTGAAAGTCATCCTCTCCTTCCGCGCCGCCTTCTTCCAAAAGACCCTCCAGGCGCTGTTCGCCGCCGGCGGCGATGAGGCGAGTCTATTTCCGCTCGCCGTGTTCCAGAGCCACACCGTCGAGGAGCAAGGGCGCAAAGTGGAGACCTATCGCTTCACCTTGGAGCGGGTGGACGAGGAGGAATTGGAGGCGATTTACGAAGCCTACCGTGCCTACGCGGGGCGCCCTGACCCAGTAACTGGTGCTATGGTGCGCTTCTGCCCGCGCACTCCATTTCAAAGCCTGAGCCGCTCCGTGCGCGCGGTGCTGACGCACCCGTGGTATCTTCGGATGGTGATGGAAGCCTACGACGGAAAACAGATTCCCCGAACGCTTTGGACGGGTGAGATTCTCAAGGCGTTCTGTGAGGCAAAGATCTACGGACGCACGCCCGATGAGCAGGAACGCTTTGCCGCCCGCGCTGATTTGGTGGAGGAATTGGTTGCGTTGATGAGCCAACAAGCGACCGACACCTTCCGTCGTGACGAGTTGCACGACCTCTCGCCGCGTTGGAGTCGCATCCTGTTGGAAAATGAAGTCGCCCGCTCGCCCTACTTGCAACTGGTGGACGAGGGCGTGCTGATAGAGGTCCCCGACCTCGAGACCATCGGCAGGAGAACCCGAACCCGTTACCTGATCCGTTTCGCTTTCGACCCGCTGTTTGAGTATCTGCTCTCCGAAGACATCCTGCGCGTAGAGGGAGGCTGGGAGAATTTGACTGGCGAGCATCTGGTGTCATGGCTTATTGAGGGCATCCGGTTTGACCATCTGATTGGCGCCGTTGAATTTCTCCTTATCGAATCCGCCCAACAGGGCAACTTCGCGCTGCTCGCGGACACCCTGAACGCCGCTGAAGTCCTGCTCGCCCTTCCCGTCTTCGTTCAAGTGCTGACGACTTTGGAGGGGATGGGGGATGAGAATTTCCAGCCGCTGGTCAAGCATCTTGCGGACAACGCCGAGGCGGACAAAGCCTGCCGCGTCTTGTTGCGAGCGTCGTATGAGTTCAGCACCAAACAGCGTCACCGCCCGTTTCTGTTTTGCTCCGACATGGCGCGGGAGGTCGCGCAGAGGGCGGTGAACGAGGGGCGGGAGGAGTTAGCCAACGCACTGGCGGGGGCGCTGATGAACAAGGGCGTGGCGCTACGTGAGTTAGGGCAGCCTGCGGAGGCTCTCGCCTGCCATGACGAAGCGATAGAGCGGTATCGGCATCTTGTGGAGGCAGAGGG
>JANWYM010000181.1 GCA_025055355.1 Abditibacteriales bacterium | reverse complement strand
AAGCCCTGCACCATCGTGACGATTTAGTCGTCGCTGTCAAGAAACGTGTCTACGATCCGCTTGGCTTACGGTGGAAAGAGCAGGATGATAGGGCAGCCTTAGCGAAAATCCCCGACCCCGCCTGCGGCTTGGTGACGGCGCGCACGCGGATACCCCATAGAGTGTTGCGAGAGAGTCGAGACACGGGAAGGGGAGTATCAGATATACTGGGCGAAAGGAAACATCGCTAAACTTCAAAGGCATGAGACCGGCAGGGTGAGGCTCCTGCCGAACCGAACTTGGCTCTGCTGGAGCGTTGCCCTCCCGGAGCGTCACCCTCCTGTGGGGCGATTTATTTTCAGAGGAATCGTCCTCGTCGTCCTCGTCCTCGCCGTCGGTTTTTTGAGGTTCGAGAACGAGGACGACGACGAGGACGAGGACGATTTTTGAGGGAGGAATGACATCATGACGATGCAACGTCTCATCACATCTTGGGTGCAAGCAATATGGGTCTGGGGCTTTCTCCTTGCAGGTGCGATGTCTTTGCTCGCCCAATCGCCTTCAAAGGGAGCGGCGGCGCCGCCGGACGTTGCCCCCTCGCCCCCGCGGGTCTTTGTCCGCGACATCTATCAACGCCGCCTCATTAACGAGACGGTGACCGTTGTGGGGGTCATCGGGAGCAAAGAACGTGACCCGCAGTCGCGCACCACTTACATTTACAGGTTGACGGACGATTTCAACGACACCATCCGCGTGCGGACGGATAAAGATATTCCTCCCGAGGAGATGCGCACGCACCACACGGTCACCGGGGTCGTCGTGTTGGGGCGCGTGAAGAGCGGGGAAAGACGGAATGAGTTGTTTTTGGTCGAGAAGCGGCGCGTGAGAGGGGTAGGCAAGTCTCCCGAGAAGCGAGCACCGAAACCCCAACAGGAGGAAGAGGAAGCAAAGTCCTCTTTCTGGGAGGACAACAAAGTATTGCTCGCCGCTGGGGGCGGGCTGTTAGGGGTCGCCGTGATGCTGCTGGTCGCGTATAGACAGCAGCAAGCGCGGCAGCGTCAGGAGCAGGAACATCGGGCGCGGGAACGGGAACTGGAGAGAATCTGGGCGCGGAAGCCGGAGCCGCCGCGCCCGCCCTATGCCCCTGAACGCCCCGCTTCGGCGCCCCCTTATATGCCCACGCAGATTTTAGAGCCCTCCGCGTCTCCAGCCCTCGCCCCCAACGGCACAGTCCTGTTCTGGGGCACGTTAGAAATCATCAGCGGTCCCGAGCAGGGTAAGAAGTTTCCGCTGACCGCCCCGCAAGTCACCCTCGGACGCGCGGAAGGCGAGGTGCGCTTGAGTCAGGATGCGACGGTTTCCGGCAACCACGCGAGCATCGCCGTTCAAGCCGACGGCTCCGTCGGGAGTAGTATGGACGGTGACGCAACCCACCGTCGTCGTCGGCAGAGCCGAGGAGTGCGACGTTCAAATCTTAGAACCCACCGTATCGCGCCGCCACTTCCTCTTGCGCTGGGAGCAGGGACGATACTGGCTGCACAACGAGAGCGCCCAAGGCACCCTCCTCAACGGCGCGCCCGTCACGCAACCGCAGGAACTCCACGACGGCGACCACATTCAAATCGGGCGCGTCATGTTACGATGGGAGTGCGAGCAGTAGACCCAAAGCCATAGCCGCAGGCTAAAGCCTACAGACAACGTCAACGGCGCGACGGGGCTTCGGGGAATAGGCTTTTATCGTCCCAACTGGTTATCAGGTGTTCCCTAACCTCGATTTCAGGGTTTGCCCGATTCGACTTAGGGCGATCTCAGAGATAAACTACTTGTGGCATAAATTGCCCACTCCTATCCATCACAAGCGAGGTCAGATATATGACAGCATCAGTGGGACGTCCTAAGCAAGACAAACTCTGGACGCAAATCGTAGGAAAGTGGATACGCGAGTGTCGCCAGACGGAGTTGTCGGTTTCCCAAGAAGAGTTGGGCAAGATGTTGGGCGTCACGCGCACGACGGTCAACAAGTGGGAGAGCGGTAAGGTCAGTCCGCCCATTCGCAAGATGGTGGGGCTATATCGTATGACGCAACTGGCGCGTCAGGGGGTGGCTGACCGCCAGAAATTATATGAAGAAGCCGCTAAGGTCTGCTTCACGGACGTCGAGGGCATGTTGGAGTCCGTCATGTCCTCGTATGCCCCGTCCAACTTCAAACGCGCCAAGCGGAAGAAGTGACGTGTTGCGGAGCGGGGCTTATCGTCCGGTTTTAAACCCCGTTTGGAAGAGGACAGTCGCCCCGCCTCTTTTGACCTCCACAATCAAACGGTGGAGTTATCTTCAAACGCTGTCAGCGTCTCCACGCGCGTTCCCGGCTGAACAACGCAGGAGCGCCCCAAAATACACTCCCTCAATCGCGCGCCTTCCCCGACGCGCGTGCCGCGCCATAACACGCTCTCCGCAACGCAAGCGTCTTTATCTACACTGACCTCATCCCCCAACACAGCAAATGGTCCGAGGCGTGCGCCCGTCGCAATTTGACAGCCGCGCCCGATGACAACTGGTGGCTCGATCGTCGCGCCTTCGGCGATGTGGCTGTCCGCCCCGACCCAGACGCCATCGCGGATCTGCTCGCCAGGGATCTCCACTTTGATGCAGCCGCGCAGCGTATCGCGATGGGCGCGGAGATACTTTTGGTGCGTGCCGATGTCAATCCAGTAATCGGACGACACGAAGCCAAACATCGGCACGCCCTCTTCAAGGGCGTGGGGATAAAGGGCGCGCTCCACCGAGTAAGGTCGGTTGGGCGGGATTCGCGCCAACACTTCCTCTTCAAACACGTAGATGCCCGCGTTAATGTGGTTGGTGGTCACCTGGTCCCAACGGGGCTTTTCCAGGAACCGCCGAATGCGACCCGTGTCGTCTGTTTCCACGACGCCGTAAGCCGTCGGGTCGTCCACCGGCGTCAGCGCAATCGTGATTTTTGCCCCGCGTTGGCGGTGGAAGTCCATCACGTCGTGCAGGTTGATGTCAACAAAGATGTCGCCGTTCAGCACGAAGAACGTTCCGTCCAGCAGCCGCTCGGCGTTCTTAATCGCGCCCGCCGTGTCCAGCGGCTTTTCCTCAAAGACGTAGTGAAACTTGACCGCTCCCGTGTTGTGCTTCTCGAAATGCTCCCGAATGGGGTCGGGGAGGTAGCAGACGCTAAAGATGATTTCATCTACGCCGAAGCGCGTCAGATACCGCACCATCCGCTCGGCAAACGGGACGTTCACCATTGGCACCATGGCTTTGGGGACATGGTAGGTGAGCGGATACAACCGCGTGCCCAACCCACCGACTAAGACCAGCGCTTTCATCGCTTCTCCTCACTCCGTCACGCGTCCGTAAACGTCTTCGTAGCGCACGATGTCGTTTTCATCGAAGAAGCCCAGCGAGATCTCCAGCACCCGCACAGTGCCGCGCCGCGCTGCGAGGCGGTGTTTGGTCTCGCGGGGGATGAACAGTTCCGCGCCGAGCGCCGGGGTTAAGATGTCATCCCCGATACACACCTCCGCCTCCCCGTCCAATACAATCCACCGCTCATCGCGCAGCCGGTGCGATTGCAGGCTGGTGGCGTGTCCCTCTTCTACTTCCAGAATTTTGACAGTGCTGGGCTCATTCAGCGTATACTGAACAAATCGCCCCCATGGCTTCTCGACGACAATCGTTGAGTTTGGCACCCATACCCTCCTGCATTTCGATGAGATGCAAAAAAGCCCACGCCCGATTATAACACAATTGCAGGGCGGACATAAGCCTGTTTTCGTGGTTTTCTGTCAACGCATTTCCCACGAATTCAGGAGGCTTATGCTTACCCCGCACAGGAGTCAAGAGGGGAAGGTGAAGTAAGCGAGAAACGGTTCATTAAACTTTTGCGTTTCGCGCTGCTCTCCCTCTCCGATTGATCGAAGGAATCGCCCGCAGGAAGGGTCGCCATCCCCGTCGCTGCGCTCGCCCTCACAGGCATTTTCGGAGGGATCGTCCATGTCCCCCAGGGGACACCACGCCGGATGAAAGTCGTTCTGGTTGTCGTCCTCGTCCTCGGTCGCTGGTGAGGTTTGAGGACGAGGACGGTGACGAGGACGACGACGTTTTTCGAGGGAGAGGGCAAAACGCAAAAGTTTAGGGTTCAGTTTTTTCCCTCCCCTGACTTCCCCTTCTTTCGATTTTTCTTGTCCTCCGGCATGAGGGAGTCCAGCAACTCCTCGGCTGTGCTGCCGTCGGTGGGGAAGACGGCAATGCGATAACTGACGGACAGGTGGGGAACGGCTTGCCCGGGCACGCGTTGCAAAGGATTTTGCTGCACGATGCGCTTCACGCGCTCACCAAAAGTTTTGCCGTGAATGCCCGTGTGTGGCAGGAGAGCCACAAGCCGCATGTCGTCGTAGCGATAGAGTTTGTCCACCGTGCGGCAATTGTTCCGCAGAACGTGTGTGAACTGCCGAAGAACGTTGTCAACCTCACGCGACGTCAGAGAAGGACGGATGCCCCCCCAGCCGTTGAGTTGGAAAAGGACAAGGGAAAACTCCTGCGGATAACGCCGGGCGCGCATAATCTCTTCATGGAGGTGGCGGTGGAAGGTGGCAGCCGTCGGCAGGCTCGTGCCCACGTCCAACGTCTCCATCTGCTCCACGCGCTCCTCGAACTCTACCAGCCGCTTTTCCACCTCAGCGGAATAGGCACCGCTCTCTTCCAGATACCGCCGTAGGTTTCTCAGGGCGCGCTTGACCAGATAGGAGGCGTAGTTGACCGAGATGCCCAACTGGCGGGCGATCTCCGTCTTGGTCATGTCCTGGTAGAAGAAATAGAAGACGACTGTGCGCTGCAGTTTGCCTAACTTTGCCATCGCTTGGCGTAGCACCATCCGCGTCTCGACTTGCTCGACGCCATTGAACGGCTCGACGTCGGTGACGCGCTCATAGCGCGTGCCTGTGTTGCCCTCCTCGTCCTCCTCGATTCCCGCGTCCAGCGACTCGACCTGAAAAACTTGGCTGTTTTTGAGGACGCGTTCGACCTTCTCCGCCTCGATACCCAAATCTAACGCGATTTCCTCTACGGTGGGTTGTCGTCCCAGTTTCTGCTGGAGCAAATCGCCTGAGCGCGTAATTTGATAGCGCAGTTGCTGATGCCAGCCCGGCTCCTGAATGAGTTTGCCAAGGTCGCGGAGATAGTGGCGGATTTCCCCCGTGATGATATGCGTGGCGTAGGTCGTGAACTTCACGCCTTTATCTGGCTCGAAGCGGTCAACGGCTTTAATCAGCCCGATGTAGCCCTCCTGCATGAGGTCTTCGACCGGCTCGCCTGAGGAGATGAACTGCCGCGCCAGTTTTTCCACTAACGCGGTGTGTTCCAACACTAACGCGTCGCGCAGTTCCGCGCTCCGCGTCCGCTGATACTCATAGAAGCGCGCAAGAGTCGCCTGTTCCTCTTGCGTGAGTTCAGAGGATCCGCTGCTACTTGCATCAATCGCCATACCTGGCCTCCGAACGTAGGACTAATGAAGTCAACAGAACCTCGCGCTCTCCTCCTCCCTGAGCCGAGTCCTCCCGCGACGGCCTGTCCCAATACAACTGGATGATTCCGTTCCAAACGCGAATGCACTAAGTGCTTTATCGGTTGAATCGGACGATTATTTTAACCTCCGTATGCCGCCCTGTGGGTTTATTGGTTGAAACGCTGAACCTTCGCCCGCTATTGAAGGCGACTCTATGATAGCAGAAGAACAGACATCAATCAATCTGTCTTTGCTCACAAAAAAAGAGGCGTAGAATCAAAGCATTTTGGGTAAAACCCTCGCAGCAGTAGAAGGCTCTTGAAGCGAAGGACAGGAGGCTGGAATGAATCATTTCATGCGTAGCGTAGCGGTGGCGGGTTTTACGGTTGTGCTGTGGGCGGTCAGCGGTTGTGGCGGAGGTAAAGGCTTGGTCGCCTCCAATAGCGACAGGGCACAGAGCGCGGCAACGTTGGATGCCCCCGCCATGTCGGACGCCAAACTGGCCAGGGGCAGGAGAAAAGGCACGTTGGATATCTCGTCTAACCCGGCGGGCGCGCGCATCTTCTTAGACGGCAGGGACACGGGATTGGTGACGCCCGCCCTCATCAAGAAAGTTGAACCGGGAACGTATACGGTGCGCCTCGTGTTAGGGGATGCCGTTTATATCAACGAGGCGGTATCTGTCATTCCTGGACGAAGAACAAGGCTCTTTGTCTCCCCTTTGCAGCAGCCCACCGTGCACTATATCACTGTCTCGTCGCGCACTTTGAACGCCAGCGGCGGCGTAGTGGTATTTGAAGTCAGCGCAGTGCAGGCGGGCGTGCCAGCGCCCGTTGTTCAACTGACCATCACCCGCGCGAATACGACCGTTGCAACGCTGGTTCTGGACCGACAACCTAATACTCATATCTACGTGGGGTCTTTTCCTTTCCCCGCCAATCCCTCCACGACCACCCCTGCCATCTACTCTCTTTCCTTCAGCATCAGCAACGGCCTCACGCAACCCTCGATCGTTAACGGTGGGAACGTCACCGTGCAGCCCGATGCGGACGTGCCGCCACCCCTCCCACCTCTGTAAAGGGTTCACTGAGTTCATGGGTTGATTAGTTCATGCAGTTTAGAGCAACGAACTTGTTGACCCCATGAACCCCATGAACTCCTTACTCGTAGCGCAGGGCTTCGATGGGGTTGAGTTGGGCAGCTTTCCAGGCGGGATAAACGCCGAAGACGATGCCCACCGTGGCGGCGGAGAAGAAGGCGATGCCGACCCACAACGGCGAGATCAGCGTCGGCCAGCCCAACCAGGTGCCGAGGCCCTTGGACACCAGAAACCCCGCCCCGATGCCAATGAGCCCGCCGACCAGACTGAGGGTCATGGACTCGATGAGAAACTGAATGAGGATGTTGATGTTCTTCGCACCGACGGCTTTGCGGATGCCGATTTCGCGGGTGCGCTCCGTGACCGAGACGAGCATGATGTTCATAATCCCAATCCCGCCTACCAACAGCGCCACCGCCGCGATGCCCGACAGGAGGAAGGTAAACGCCTGCGCCGCTTGCTCCTGGGCCTGCATGAACTCCGCCTGCGTGCGCACCACCACGTCTAAATCCCCGCCCGGGGGGATGCGGTGTGCCTTACGCATTGCGCTCTCAATCTCGGCGACCGCCTCCGCTGTCTTCTCCAGGCTCGCTACCTGCGCGGAGATCATCGTCACGAAGTCCAGCCCGAACACCATCTTCATCCCCGTCGTGATGGGAATGTAAATCTGGTCATCGGGGTCGCCGAATATGGCTGCACCTTTGAGCGCCATCAAGCCGATGATTTTGAACGTGATCCCGCGAATGCGCAACGTTCTACCGATCGGTGCGGCGTCGCCGAACAGGTTCTGCGCTGCCGTCTTGCCCACCACGCACACCTTGCGCATCGCCTTAACTTCTTTGTCCGTGAAGAAGCGTCCGCGTTCGACGGTGAAGTTGCGAATCGTGATGTATTCGGGTGTGGTGCAGACGATGTTAGTGCTGGTGTTCTGGTTGCCATACTTCACCTGAGCGGGGCGTTGAATGGACGGCGCGACAGCGATCACCGAAGGACAGTTCTTGCGGATGGCTTCCGCGTCCTCCAACTTCAGGGTCTGCATGGAGCCCATGCCAAACATCACCGCGCCGCGCCGCTGCTGACCGGGGAAAACCGCCAACGTGTTGCTGCCCAGCGCCTGAATCCGCTCCATGATTTGCTGAC
>JANWYM010000180.1 GCA_025055355.1 Abditibacteriales bacterium | reverse complement strand
GGCATCAAACTGGTCCCGATGGTGCCGCGCGGGTAGCCGCGCCCTGTCTGACGTTTGACGGGGGAGCGGCGGATGTCCACGCCGTATCGCTGGAGCGTGGCAATGGTGATTTCATTAGTGCGACAGCGGTTGATGCGCCGCGCCGTCTGCGCCCCGGCGGGGGCAATGATGAGGGTGCATAGGACGAGTGACCAGGGGACGAGCGACCAATGACCCGTGGTCTCTTTGCCCTGGGGTCTCATTGTGCAATGGCCTCTTTGTCCTGTGGTGTCGTTAGTTTGTGGCGTCTTTGGCTTATGGTGTCGTTTCACGGTGCGTCCTCCTCCGTGCTATCGCTTGCGGTCGCGACGATTTTCTCTTCTATGGAGTTGGTCGTGATTCTTCCGCTCCTTGCGGGGAGTGACATGGGGCGTTCCTCCATCGGCATTCAAGCCGTCTGCGCTCAATGTCCGCTGTCTCTGCGGGGGCTGCGGGGGTTGTTCGCGCAGGGAGAAGGTCTGCGGGAGGGAGAAGACGAAGCCATCATCGTTGGAGGTGGTGATTCCCTGCGGTCGCACGGGGTCGCGGGAGTTTCTCGCCCCCACCCGCCAGTAGATAGCGATGTTGAGCGCGGCACCGGGAACGATGAGGTTAGTGAAGGTTTGGCTAAGCGTGACACCCTGCCGCGTGTCGCGGATGACCTGACTGGCGAAGCGGTTGTTGGGCGGGAAGGAGGGGTCAACGCTGACCTGAATCTGATATTCGTCCGCCCCGATAGTGGGTTGCCATTCAAAGGTCACGTTCTGGAACGCCACGTCGGCGCTGCCCGCAGGGGGACTGATGAGCACTACAGGCGCCAGAGCCGTTGCGCCACCCGACACGCCACCGGCGCGGCTGGCGATGACGCCGGGTGGGATCGTCTGCCCGCCGCCTCCGCCCGTGCCTCCTCCTGTGGTGCCCGAGGGCGGAAGGTCGCGCGGGGCGCGCACAATGCGCGTGACGGCGTAGAACTGCTGCACGCCCACCGCCGGGCCGGTATGCACAGCGGTGACCGTCATATCTTCTGTCTTAACACCCGGCGGGGGAAGGTTGCCTGTCGAGGGCGGGATGGTGCCGCCAGTGATCGGAGTGACGGTTATATCCAACTGCAACCGTCCCATTTCGGTTTGGTCGTCATCAACGGTAATATCCACTTCGGTCTCGTAGTCGCCTGGCGCGTCGAGATATTGCCGCTGAGGGCCAGGAACGAAGTCAATCGTGTTCACGACGCTGGGGGCAAAGCCAGGGAAGTTGGAGCGGTGGATGAAATAGCCGACAATATCCACGCTGGAGAACGCGCCTGACTGCGACCATCGCACGAGGTTGCCGTTCCCCACGCTGGCGGCGGCGGCACTGACGTTTTCCACGGCTGCCGCACTCGCCCCGCCTTTTTGGGATCTGCCAATGCCTCCGACAAGCAGCCCGAGGAGCAGTAAGCCAGCGACGAATCCCCCTGCCTGTCCAATTCCACCACCACCGCCACCCCCATCGGTTCGGCCACCTCCGGTGCCACTACCGGTGGGCGGGACGCCAACGGGCGCACCTGCGTATATCTGTCGCACCCGGTCACCCAATCGCAAGCCGCCACTGCCCTCTACCGGCGCCACATGCGCCACAGCGGAATCCCTGGACAACTGCGTAACCTCCGCCACGCCAATAAACTGGGCATCGTCCGTCCCCCGCAGGACGGCGAAACGCTGCCCAATTTGCACGCCTTGATGCGCCCCGATGTTGATGAGAACGGTGTCAGCGGCAGGAAGTTGCGTAATATGTCCTTGCAGAGGGCGGCGCGCTTGCATTTCGTTGACGGCGCGGTAAGCAGCCCGGTGCAGCGCCTCCAGAATGAGTTTATCTCCCCTGACGCGTCCCAACTTAGGCAGGGAAGCATCCGTGACGCGCACGGCGTTGACGAACTCGCCCGTGAGCACGTCGCGCTCCAGCACCTCGAGAGTGACCTGCGCCTGCGCCGGTTGGTCTCCGACCTTCAACTCCACGATGCGCCCGGTAAACACGGACTGCGCGCGCACCGTTGGCCACGAGGCTAACTTGAGTTGCGTGGCTTTGTTAGGGGACAAAACGTTGTCGGATATGCTCCGCAGGGCGTCCTCCACGTCGGAGCGCGGCACCACTTCGTAGCGTCCTATTGCTGACAGCGCCAGCGTCAGAGCGTTGGCGGCGTGGCGCCCCAGCGCCAGTTCCGTGAGGCGCGTAGCGTGGACGTCCTCTTTCACCTCGAAATCAAGCACAACGGCGCGCCCGACGCGGTTGGGGGGGGCGGTCTGCGCGAAGGCAGTTCTCATCCATGGCACAGGGAAAAATGTGGTGGGCGCGAGGAACGCCATCACCACGACGCAGGCAAGCCAACGACTCCATCGGCTTTGACGAATACGGCGCATAACTATAGAACCTCCTCTTTCGGTTTGGGAATAGGACGAGTTGTTTGGAGACCCGCGGTCGGTGGCTATGTTAGACGTTCGTTACGTTGGCATGTTAGAGCGTCCGGACGATGGAACGTTCAAACTACCAACCTGCCAACGTGCTAACTTACCAACGCTAACGTGTCAACCTGTCAACGTTAAGGTTAGTATCGCGGTCCCACTGACTTCGTTTTCGCTCTCTCCTTCTTGGGTGGGGCGAAGGTCTCGCCGACCGCGCCACTGCCCAACGCGAAGATTTGGCGCACTTTATCGCCGGTCTGCGCCCCGCGCCGCGACCAGACGATGCGGGCGGTGGACTGGTTGGCTTCCACTGAGAGGATGCGAATGGTGCCGACGCGGTTGACCTCCGGCCGTGCCTCGACGAAATCTGTCCCGCTATAAACGTGACGATACTCCTGCCGCGTTACCATATACAATTGCCCAGGGCGCACCCCCTGGCGGATGCCGATGTTCAACGTGACCTCACCAAAGGAGTCCACGACCAGCACCGTGCCTTCGGGCAGTACAGTGCGCTCCATCTCGCGCACCGCCTCATACGCAGCGCGGTTGAGGGCGATGCTGATGAGTTGGTCCGGGTCTTTCACATCGTCACGCATCCCCGTATCGCCAATAGCGCGCGCTCCGTTGATCAACTCCTCCGCCACTACGTCCATCTGAAAAACTTCCAACTCCACGATGCCGCGTCCATCCAAAGCCAGCGCTCGCCTCACGCGTCCCGTGAACGTCGTCGTCGCCTCCAGTAGGCGAGCAATTTTGAGTTGGGCGGACTTATCCAACGGCTGCGGTAGGCTACCTTGCAGGCGTGCGTCGGACAGGATTTTGTCTAAGTTGTCACGGGTGACGACGTCATATCGCTGCGACTCATTCAGTTCCGTTGCCAAAGCATCGGCGGCTTTCGCGCTCAGCCCCGGATCTACCCCGCTTTCCACGACGAAATCAAACACGACCGTCTTCTGCTGAGGAACTTGCGCCTGCGCCCAAGTCGTTGCGATGAAAGGCAAAAGGTAAAAGGATAAAGGCAAAAGGCGCAACGCTACGAGGACTCTCTGATTTTTCATCCGCATCAACCCTCACAAAAACGTTAGCACGTTGACACGTTCACACGTTGGCAGGTTAGCACGTTGACACGTTGGAACGTTGGGACGTTGGAACGTTGAACCTACCAACCTGCCAACCTGCCAACGTGATTTTACGGCATGATGAACGTCTTGACCTCCTGCACCGTCCGCCCCTCCACCTCATCCGTCGCATTCACTACCAACACATACGCCCCTCGCCCCACCTGCACCCCTCGTTGGCTCTTCCCGTCCCACACCACACTCGTCACACCCGCCGGACGTGCCCCCAACGGCAAGTCCGCAACCACTTGCCCCGTCACACTGTGCACCCGCAGCCGCACATGCGCCGCCCGATTCAACACCAGCGCAAACCGCGCCCCGCCCCCCACCGGACTCCGCAGCACTTGCACCCCGCTCACCCGCAGCGGGTTCGGGTCACCCCGGAACACCACCAACTGGAAGCGCCGCGGCTGCCCCGCCCCCGACGGGTAGGTGTAGCCCGGCGCCGTGCGCAGGTAACGCCTCTGTCCGGTTTCGAGGTCTATCAACAGCGCTCGATAGGGCTTGGGCAGCCGCGACAGGTCGGGCGTGATGCTCACGGGCACGTTGGGCTGGTTGGTGGTGACCACGAACTCCCACGTGTATTGCTCGCGGTTCGGCGCGCGTAAATCTATCGCCAAGCGCGGTGCGTTCTCTTGCATCAACGCCAAATCCACTGTCGGCGCGACGTTCAACAGCGCGGGCGGCTTCTCGACACCCATCTGTCCTGTGTGTCCGACTCCTGTAGAAACGCCCACATAGTTGGAGGCATCCTCCGCCTGCCCCGCCCGAGCGATCAGTTGAATAGACCAACCATCGCGGAAGTTGTTACCCAACAGCGCGGACAACGGGTCGCGCCGCGCCGAAGGAGCCTTAGCTCGTGACGGGTTGAAGGGAAAGGAGGGCAGCTGAATAGGCAGCCGACTCAGGTGCAGCACTGCCGTGTTCACCAAACACCGCGTCCAGTAGGCGCGGTAAGGCTCCATCACTGTCGTCATCGTGTAGCCGTTCCGTGCCGCGTTGAGTGTAAATAGCACGGGGCGCATGACGTTGCGATTGACCGCCTCTTGCATCGTGACCGTCTGGTCCCCCAACACCGGGTCGGTGTATTGCACTAAGGTCGTCCGCTCCACGTTGCTGGGGTCGTTCCAGTTGATGCCATTGGCAAAGGCTTCAAGCGGCGGGTAGGGATAGCCAATCAGGTTCCAATCCCTCACAACGGGGATAGGAAATCGCGCGGTGGTCGGCGCCAGCGTCCCTTGGGCGTTGATGGTGACTTGCCGGTCGAAGGAGGCGAAATAACCCCGCCCCAATTGCAGCCCCACCGGGCTACTGAACGGGAACAACTCATACCGCCCCAGCGACGGCGAGTATCGGGCAATCTTCGTTGTCTGCATGATTTGGTCAGCGGGGATGTTGCCAAAGTCCTGCGGCATGGAGAACATCGCCAACCCGGGCAGGAACGTCACCGGCGGGATGCCCTGCACGCCCCCGCTCACGCTCCCAATCGTCACCTCGCTCGAAGCGATGGGGAAGGGAGAGACCACAACCGCCTGCACGGAGGTCACACTGTTCGCGTCCGCCAGCGTCAGACGGAACGTGCGTCCCGCAATCGCCGTCGAAGCGAGGTCCACTATCAACAGCAAGGAGCGAGGTGTCGTTGTCACGCTCACATTCAAGCCATCGAAGGTCACTTGGCTTCCCGCGATGGTGCCCGTCGCCAGAACTGACTCGTTTGCGTCCACCGCACCGTCTCCGTCCGTATCGTTCAGCAACTTCACGGCAGCAACATCGTTAGGCACGGTTGCCGTCCCGCTCAACGTCGCCACCAACCGGCTCAGAGTAACGGTCGCCTCCTTATCAATTTTGACTCTCAGGGACAGGACGGGGAAGTTCGACACACCCGGAATCACGCCCGTCGTGGCGCGGTTGATGCCTTCAACAGTCAGTCGCCGTCCGATAGTTGTCTGGTCCGAAGAGATGGGGAAGGGGGTCGGGTCAATCGTCAACCCGGGCGCGGAAACCCTCGCGGGACTGGTGATGCTCAGGCGGAAGTTGCGTCCCACCGTTGCCCCGGCGGCGATGTCCAAGGTTAAGAGGAACGAACGTGTCGTGGTCGTGATATTCAACGGGGTGCCAGGAGTCAACGTCGCCTGCATCACGCCCATCACAGGCGTAAACGTCCCGCTCGCCAGCATCCCCTCGCCGTTATCCACTTGCCCGTTCCCATTGGCATCATTATACAACTTGACCTCGCCAACATCGCCACCTACCACCGCCGACCCCTCGAGGTTCACCGTCAGGCTATTGACCTGCCCCGACCCCTGCGTCATGCGCATCAGCACCGACAGAACGGGGAAATTCCCGGTGCCGAGGCTCACGTTGGACTCCGCGCGGCTGATGCCCGTCACCGACAGCGCGCTACCGATATCGGTCTGCCGCGAGGTGATGGGGAAGGTTGTCGGGGCTACGGACGTTCCCGCCCCCGTCACAAAACTCGAAGCATCCGTGATAGACAATCGGAAGTTCCGCCCGGCTGTCGCGTTCGCCGCGATGTTCAACGCCAAAATCAGACTCCTCGGGGTGGGGGTCGCCACCAGCCCCAGCCCGCTGAACGTCGCCCGCACGCTTCCCAATGCTGAGACGAACGGCGCACTCGCCAGCGGAGGGAGTTCCCCCGCATCTATGACCTGGTCACCATCCGCATCATTAATCAATAGCAGGTCCCCCACGTCAGCGGGGTAAGTCGCCGTGCCGATGAGATTCACCGTAAACCCATTGAGCGTCCCGGCGCCCCCATTGGTGGACAGGGTCAACGCCAGCACGGGGAAGTTCGCCGTCCCCAACGCCACCGTCTGCGCCGCCAAATCTGTTCCCACCACCGTCAGCGTATTGACAATCGTGACCACCGACGACGAAATCGGGAACGGAGCCGTCAGGATAATCACCGCCGGCGCGTTGAGGGCGTTAGCGTCTGGGATAGTGAGTTGGAACGTGCGCGACACAATGGCTCCTGCCGCTACGTCCAGGGCGAGGATGAAGAACCGACGCGTTGTGGTAATGCGGAGGTTCAGCCCTGTGAACGTCGCCTGCCCGCCAACGAAGGGAGCCGTCGCCAGTTGCGTATCCCCCCCATCTATGACACCGTTCCCGTTGGCATCGTTATAGAGTTCCAGGTCACCGATGTCCCGCGGCGCTGTCGTGCTGGCGTTCCCCGTCAGGTTGACCGTGAACCCGTCCAGAATCTCAAAGTTATTTGGCGCGGGTGGGGTTTTATCTAACTGAGCGAACAGACTTAACACGGGGAAATCGTTCGTCCCGATGTTGACGTTGCTCGTCGCCAGATTCACCCCGTTGAACGTCAAGCGGCTGCTAATGGTCGTGAAGGCAGACGCCATCGGGAAGTTGACGTTCTCCAGATCGCCGCCAGCGACACCGATGAAATTGAAGTCGGGCAGCACCAGACGGAAGTTGCGCCGAATGACGGCATCCAGCACATCCACCGCCAACAGCAGCGGGCGCGGCGTCGTCGTCAGGTCAATGTTCAATGGCGCGAGGACGGCTTCCTTCACACCCGTTGCCAGCACCGTCCAGTTCGCCGTTGCCAGCAGTGCCTCGCCGGGGTCAATCGCACCGTCTCCGTCGGTGTCATCGTAGAGTTTGAGCGCCCCGACGTCAGCGGGCGCGGTCACGGACGCTGTCCCTTCGAGGTTGACGGTGAGGCGCGTTAGCCGGCCTGTGCCTAACTCCGTGCGCGCGCGCAACTGCAAAACGGGAAAATCGGGCGTGTTGATGCCGACTTTCGATGCCGCTACACTGGTGCTGCTAACCGTGATAATCTTGGGCACGATGGTGGGAGCCCCGGAGAACATCGGGAAGTGAACGTTGCCTGTAATCGGCTCTTTCTCCTGCACCGAGCCGGGCACGAGCGGAACGATGGACTGGAAGTTGTCGAACTGCGCCCCGAACGTCACCGGTGGGTTGGTCTGGCTGAAATCATCAATGTCCGCCGTCACGAACAGGAGCCGTCGCTCGCCCAGATTAATCCCCATCGCCAGCGCGGTGAAACGTGCCAACTGATTAGACACAGGACTGGAACTGAGGACGGTATCGGTCAGCGCATCGAACACCCCGTCGCCGTTGTCCTGCCACAGTTTGAACTGCTTGACGTCGGCATCGCGCTTGGACGAGCCGATCTCG
>JANWYM010000017.1 GCA_025055355.1 Abditibacteriales bacterium | reverse complement strand
CCCTTTCTGGACCGCAACCCCTCGCGCCTGCCGCGCAAGCGCGTTTTCGCCCTCACCAGCGCGTTTGTCGTCCTGCTCACCGCCATCCTGCTGGGCGGCATCGCCTACGTTCAGACCCCTGCCCAGCCTCCGCAGATGATGCTCACCCGAGAGGCTTATGAAGGCAAGCGACTGTTTCAAGAAAAGGGCTGCATTGGCTGCCACCCCCTCGATGCCAAACGGACAAGCCTCGGGCCCTCCTTCGTCTATGGCGGCGCCCCAAAAGAAGGAGGAACGGGCGCTCCTGCCCGCCCAAACGAACGCAGCAAGGAGTGGCTGATTGAATTCTTCAAGAACCCTAAATCCGTTTATCCCGATACTCTCATGCCGCCCTGCCACGCCTCCCCGGATGAACTGTCCGCTCTGGCGGAGTTCACAACGTTCTTCCGTTTGAAATGGCACCGCCCGAAGCCAGAGGAAAAAACCTCTGCAACAGCACAAACAGCAGCCAAGCGATGAGCCATCTCCTTCCTTTGAAAATGCTCGTCATTGCGAGCGTAGCGAAGTCGTCTCCAGCGATGGAGACGACTGCGGCGGAGGGGATGGCTTCGCTGCGCTCGCCATGACATTGTCCGACAGCAAAGTCACGCGGTTGTCCCTAAGATATTGGGGGCAATCGCGTGACTCCTGAAAACCACTCCCGACGTTGCCCATCTTCCGTAGTGAGAAGCGAAAGCGAAGGATTATGGCTTACATCCTTCACTGCAGAGCCGAAAAATCATTGACGCTCTCTCCCCAAAGTGGGTAGAATGCAAGGGGCAGGTGGAAACCAACGATGAGGATGGATACACGAGGATGAAAGGTTATCGGATTGCGATGGTGGCGGCTTGTCCGTTCCCGGCGAATTACGGGTCGGCGGCGAGCATTTTGGAGATGTCGCAGGTGTTGGCGGAACGAGGACATGAGGTTCACGTCGTCACGTATCACGTCGGGCTATCCACGGAGGGACTGAACTTCACGGTTCACCGCATCCCGTACGTTCCCACATACCGCAAAAGAACCTCTGGTCCGGCGTATCAGAAACCGCTGTTGGATGGGTTGCTGGCTCTCAAACTGATTCAAGTCGTGCGGCGGGAGCGGATTGACCTCATTCACGCGCACAACTACGAGGCGACGTTAGCAGCCTACATCGCGCGGCGGTTCACGGGGCGCCCGGTGATTTACAACGCCGTGACGGCGATGGGGCATGAGTTGCCCATGCATAACTTCATCCGCCCCAAGTCCTTGGCGGTGAAGGTGGGCAACTGGCTGGATGCTTACGTGCCGACGCACGCGGATTTCATCACAGCGGTCAGCCCCGACCTCGTTGCCCTCGCGCAGCGTCAGGGCGTGCCTGCCGAGCGCATCGCGCTCATCCCCGCTGGTGTAAACCTTAGCGATTTCGAGAACCCTGACCCTACGAAAATCCGCCGCGAGTTCCGCCTGGGCGACCGTCCCGTTGTGCTTTACACAGGGATTTTAGACCCGTTTCAAGGCATCGAAAACCTGCTGGCAGCGATGAAGTTAGTGCTGCAAGAAATCCCCGAGGCGGTGCTGCTCATCGTCGCCAATTCTGCTTTTCACAGGTTTGAGCGAATGGCTCGAGAGTTGGGGATTCATGACAGCGTTATCTTTGCCAACGACCCGCCCTTCTGCGACATCAAGCATTACCTCGCCGCCAGTCAGGTGACGGTGGTGCCGCGCGTGGAGTGTCCGGGCTTCCCGGTGAAGTTGCTCAACTATATGGCGGGCGGCAAGGCGTCGGTGGCGTTCGCGGGGTCGGCGAAGTGCATCGAACATTTGAAGACAGGGTGGGTGGTTCCCGGTGGGGACATCGCAGATTTCGCGCGCGGCATCATCGCGCTGCTGCGCGACCCCGCGTTGGCGGAGCAGTTGGGGCGCCGCGCGCGAGAACATCTCAAAGGCAACTACGAGTGGCATGCACTGGCGGAGCGGATTGAGCAGGTCTATGCGAAAGTGATGGCACAGGGAGAGAGCGTGCCTGCGACGGCAAAGCCGTCCGCTGTCCGCCCAGTAGGGGATTGAAACGGCTGACCATTGATGAGCAGGAAAGTTTTCTGGACGGTATTGGCCGCGACGCTTGTGAGCGTCAGTCTGCTATCGTGGGTAGCGCTGCGGACGGCGGTGAGGCACAAGGCGCCGATGGCGCGGCGATGGGGTCAGCCGATTCCGGTGCAGGTCGCAGCAGCGGTGGAAGAGGAGTTGCCTGAAATCATCAGCGCGCCGGTGACGCTGCGCCCGGTGACGGAGCGTATCGTCAACCCGCAAATCGCCGCGCGCGTGACGGAGGTGCTGGTCAAGGTCGGCGATGTCGTGGCGCAGGGGCAGGTGTTGGCGCGGCTGGACGCGACGAACCTGATGGAGGCGGTGCTGCAAGCCGAGGCAAACCTGCGCGAGAAGGAGGCGAACCTGCGGGCGGTCGCCGCCCCTCCCCGGCCGGAGTTGGTCGAGCAGGCGCGCATTGCTGTCGAGCAGGCGCGGCAACAGGTCACCTACGCCCAGCAGTTTTACGAGCAGCAGAAAGTCCTCGCCGAAAAGCGGGTGAAGGCGGCGGAGGCTGCCGTCGCTGCGATCGCCGCCGGTCCGCGCCCGCCGCAAATCGAGGAGGCGAAAGCGGTGATCGAGAGCGCGCGGCAGTTGCTGCAGCAGACGGAGGAGCAAGTCGAACAGGCGCGTGCCGATGTGCAGCAGGCGGAACTCGCCCTGCAACAGGCGCGCAGCGACCGCGATTATTGGGAGAAGGTGCTGCAGACCAAGCGCGACCTGTATCAGCAAAAACTCATCGCGCGGCAGGAGGTCGAGGACGCCGAGAAATCCTATCGGGCTGCCAGTACCCAGGCACAGGTGGCGGACACGAACGTGCAGCGCATGAAAGCAAGCCTGCGGGCGGCGATGGCTAACCGCGACCGCGCTGCCGCCGACCTCAGGCGGGCGCAGGAAAACCTGAACCTCCTTGCGCTGGGACCCAAACCCGAGGACGTGCAGAGGGCGAAGGAGGAGTTGGAGCAAGTCAAGCAGCAGACGCGGATGGACGTGGAGGCGGCAAGAAACGCCGTTGCCGAGGCGCGGCAGAAATTGCTCAGTGCCCAACAGGAACTCCGCCTGCGTCGCAGCGGACCGCGCCTCGAAGAGATTGCGGTGGCGCGGGCGGCGTTACACTCAGCGCGGGTCAATTTGCAGAACGCGCGGGCGCAGTTGCGCAAGGCGGTGGTGCGATCGCCCGTGAACGGAGTGGTGACGGCGCGGAACGTGGACCCTGGCGAGATCGTGTCCCCTGCAGGACCGCCCGCTGCTAACGTCGTGCCGGGGCAGCCCCTCCCGCCGGGCGCGAAGCTCGGGGCGGGGCTTTTCCTCATCGCCGAGATCGGCAGCGTGGACGCGGTGGCACAAGTGGAGGAGACGAAAATCAAGCGGATTCGCGTGGGGCAGCGCGCCGAGGTGACGTTAGACGCCTTCCCCTCGGAAACCTATCGCGGCACGGTGCGCTTGATCGAGAGCAATGCCAACCCTGCGACGCGCACGGTGGCGGTTTACATCGCCCTGTCGCGCGTGCATCCTGCTTGCCGCCCCAACATGCAGGGCGTTGCCCGCCTCGCCGTCCCGCGTCGCGCGCTGGTCGTCCCCAGCATGGCGGTCATTACCGCCCCGCAGAGGATGCACCATAGCGGCGGTGGATCGCCTGACTCCGAACTCCCCCAGGAAAGCGCGGTGTTCGTGATTGAAAGCGGCAAGGCGCGCCTCCGCCGCGTTCGCCTCGGCGCGATGCAGGACGGCAAAACGGAAATCCTCAGCGGACTGCGCCGAGGCGAACGCGTCGCTGTTTATGACCTCAGCCAGATTCGCGACGGCGACCGCGTGGCGATGCGCATAGCGCGGTGACGTTCACCGCAGAGGGAGCGGAGGACGCTGAGAACAGGCAGCGGATTGCGATCAGAGCCTCCCCCTAAAATGGAGTCTCGAACTCGTTCGGGGTGTCCCACCACCTCACCCCCAACAAGTTGAGAACTCCGTTGGTGGAGGGGCAAGGGCGTGACGGGGACATGGCGTCCCGAACCGGCTCGGGGCATTCCCCTCAACTGGTCGAATGCCCGCATATCCACCCTCCTCTTCCTGTTGAAGAATCCGGCTAAATGTTGGCACCCCTGCGCTCTCTGCGGTGAGTTCTTAGGGAGGAACAGATGAGGCTTTGCTTCCGACGGACTTTTGCGGTCACTTTCATCATCCCCTTCATGATCCCCTTCATGCCCACCACGCAAGCGCAGCAAACGTCCGCGCTCCCCCAATGGGAGGGTGAGGCTCCCGCCGCACGACCCCTCACGTTGGACGCTGCCATCGCCGTTGCCTTGAAGAACGCGCCGCGCCTGCAAGCCGCCAATTATCTGACGGAGGCGGCTAAGCAGCGCGTGAACGCCGCCCGAGCAGGACAGGCGACGCAGTGGGAAGGCGTGGGCGGCTACGAACTCGCGCCCCGTTATCAGGTTCCGCAGGGGTTCACTGCGCGGGTCGCTTTGAAGAAAACGCTTTACGATGGGGGACAGACCAAAGCGCTGGTTCAACAAGCGGAAGCAGATGTCCACTCGCATCAGGCGCAGTATGCCGCCGCGCAACTGGACGTGATCCTGGCGGTCAAGCAGGCGTTTTATGACGTGCTGTATTATCAGCAACTGGCCCGGCTCAAGCGGGAAGCGGTCGCGCAGGCGGAGGGTTACGTCGCGCTGGCGAAGGGATTGTTTGAGAAGGGACAAGTGCCTGAGCGCGACATCGTGCAGGCGCAGGCAGTGTTGGCTTTGGCGCAGGCGGAGGTCGAAAGCGCAGAGGGGCTGGTCAAGGCGGCGCAAGCCGACCTGCGCAGCGCGATGGGATTAGCCTGGGACGCGCCGCTGGAAATCACAGGCGCGTTGTCCCCGCCCGAACCGTTACCGGATGTGCAGACGTTCATCGAGCAGGCGATGCGTCAGCACCCCGCCCTGCAGCAAGCGCAGGCGGAGGTGACAGCGGCAGAAGCCGCCGTGCGCGTCGCGGAAAGTCAACGGAAGCCGGTGGTGGCTCTGCGCACCACCGGCGGCGTGCAGGAACGCGCCCTGCCACCGAAACGAGGGCTGTTCCTGTTCGACGCGACGGTGCGGATTCCTCTGCGGGATGGGGGGCAGAGGAAAGCCGCCCGCGCTGAAGCCCAAGCACACCTCGCCCACGCCGCCGCGACATTGGAGCAAATCAAACGCGACCTTGAACGCAAAGTCATTCAGGCATGGCATCTCGCCCAAGCGGCGCAGCGGAAGGTTGAATCCGCTACCCACGCTCTGCTGCCCGCGCAGGAGAACCTGCGCCTCGCCGAAGCACAATATCACGCGGGTGTTGGGACGCTGCTGGGCATCAAGGACGCTCAGCTGGATTGGCTCAAGGCATTACACAATCGCATTGAGGCAATTTACGCCTACCGTCAGGCGGAGGCGCAACTGTATCATGCCGCAGGCTTGATGCCTGCGCACCGTGCATCCGTTAGGGATGCGGCGACCCAGAGGGAGCAGAGCGCAAAAGGTTAGGAGCGTAGTTTTTGCGCAGCAATGGCTGCAAAGCCCGTTTTGCCCTGTGCGACCTGTTGGAGAATCCGCCGTCCGCGTTGAGCGTGACGGCGACCTTGCGCGAGGAGGGCAAGGCCGAGAAGGCAGAGATATTCTTCACGCATGGCGGTCAGTTCGGGAGGCACACGGCGTAGGCAGGCCTCTGCGAGGCGTGCGGCGCGACGGAAGTCACCCGCAGCGTAAGCCAGCCATCCTTCGGCGTCGAGGCGGTTGAGGTCACTCATCGGCAGAGGGGACCGAGCGCACGTTGCCTGCGCCACCTCGATGCCACGCCCTAACAGCACGAGGCACTTGGCGTATTGCCATGCCATCCACGCCACGTGTGGGGCTTGGGCAAGAGCAGTGGTCCATTCGCGCTCCGCGTCGTTGTAACGCCCTGCTCCCATCAGCGTTAAAGCGAATCCGCCCCGATGTTCACCGTTCTGGGGTTCGAGATGCATCAGACGCTGCCATGCCGCCAGCGCGCTTTCCCACTCCCCCAGCCACCTCCCGACCGTGCCGACGTGCCACAACGTTATCTTCGCATCAGGGGCATACAGCAGTGCCATCTGCCCCTGATGCAAAGCACACTGATACTCGCCCTTCTGGTAATGTAGCCACGTTTTGAGGATGTATGGTTCCGCGCTTGCAGGGTTTTCCAGGATTAACTGTTCAAGGAGTTGCTGCGCTTTTCGTTCCTGAGAACGATAGAGAGGTTCCGCCACGCGATATAGCGCATCGCCCAAAAAGCGCTGCCATGCCTTGCGCCGCGCCTGCCACCAGTCCAGGTAGACGTGTGCTAATCGGATGCGATAGGTGACGGTCTCCGCATGAGGACAGGCGAGGGCTTTTTGGTAACTGACCACAGCTTTGCGATAGTGTTGGCGGCAGCGATGATAAAAGTCGGCGAGCGAGGCGTGTGCCCACCCCTCGTGGGGGGCGAGACGAATGGCTTGGTGCAGGAAGCGTTCGGCGTCGCGCCACCGCTTCAACTGCCACAGGAAACGTGCATACAAGACGCGCCGCCAGGCGTTAGTGGGCTGCGCCTTCAGCGCCTCATCATACATTGCGTGGGCAGCGGCAAGGTCGTTCAGCGCGCGCAGCGCCTGTTCGAGAAGTTCGAGCGGTTCATCGTCGTTGGCGTTCAGAGCGCGGGCACGTTCCAGAGCGGGGACTGCCTCGGCGGGTTGCTGGAGGAGGAGGTGGACCCTGCCCATCTCGCGCCAGAGCCAGGCGTTGTCGGGGATGAGTTCAGCGGCACGACGCAGAAGGGAGAGACCTTCCGCGGGGCGGTTAAGCCGCGCGTAGATGTAGCCCAATGAGCCGAGGACACGGCCTCGCAGCGAGGAGAGACCCGCTCGGAGGGGGGGCGTCTCCGGCACCTGCCGTTCGAGAAGTTCAAACTCAGCGGCGGCTTCCTTTAGGCGCCCCATGCTTTCGTAGACCCAGCCGAGTTCGTAACGGGCTTCGGACAAATGAGCATCGCAGTGCAAGGCGGTTTGCAAAGCCGCCACTGCTTCATCCCGGCGGTTGATGAGGCGCAGAAGCCGCCCGCGCTGGTGGTGTAGTTCCGCCCTGTCGGGCATCTGCTGAATCGCTTTGTCCAGAGCGCTGAGAGCCAAGTCAGTCTGCTGCGTGTCTATGGCGGCGCTCACGAGGTTGCTCGCCGCTGAGGGGTCATTCAGGAGACAATCTCCCGCCAGACGGAGGTTTTGTCGCACCTCGTCGAGGCGCTGAGCCTTCCAGCAGATGAAGGAACGATTGAGATAACTCCAAGGGTCTTGGTCGTTCAGGGCGATGGCTTTGCGCGACCACTCCAGGGCCTCGTCCCATCGCTCCATCCTTGTTAGAACAAGGGCAATCGCGCGGTGCAGATAGACGTTGCCTGGGTCGAGCGACAACGCCCTTTGATAGTTCTGCAGCGCTTCCTTCTCTTTGCCCTGCTGCTCTTGCGCCTCCGCCAGGTAGGATAGGAGCGGCGCGTCGTCGGGATGCAGGGGCAAGGCGCGAAGGAAGGCATCCTCGGCAGGCGCCCACTCTCGCTGGGCGCGAAGGGCTAACCCCAACTCGATCCACGCCCAACTGTTATAGGGGGAGAGCGTCAGGGCGTGGCGCAGGGTAGCGATACCTGTGGCGGTATCACCCCCCCGCGCTTGGCATGACCCCAGCAGCACGTGCGCCTGCGCCCGGAGCGGCTCCCTGTTCACCAACTGCTGCGCTACTTGTTGGGATTCCCCCCAGCGGCTTTGCGCCCACAGCGCCCAGCCCAGAGCCTCGAGTGCGTCGAGGTGATCGGACCGGGCGGCAAGGGCGCGCCGCGCCGCCGATTCGGCTTCGGGGAAACAGCGCAGGTTGTAGTAAACGCGGCTCATTTGCTGCCACACGCCGCAGGCGTCGCCGCTGAGAGCGCCAGCCTGTTGTGCGAGGTGTTCCGCCTCCCCAGGGCGCCCCTGATAGGCACGGACGAACGCCAGTAGCGCGGTCAGAGACGGGTCTTGGGGGCTGCGCTCCAGAGCGCGGGTGAGGGCGGCGTCGGCGTCAGCGAGACATCCTCCTTTGTCATACGCCCAAGCCAGCCGCTGCAAGATGTCGAGGTCGGTCGAGGCATAATCAGCAGCAGCCTCGAGGTGCGCTATCACTTTCGTCCAGCGCTTCTTTTGCGCCCAGATGTGAGCGAAGTTGAGGTAGTTGTTCTCATCATGGGGGCGGGAACGTAGGGCGCGGTGCGCAAAATAGAGCGCCTTCGCCCACTGCCCCCGTTGCATGTAAAGGTCGCTCAGATAATGCAGCGCGCGGCTATCGCGCGGGTCAATGGTTAACGCCTGTCGCGTCAGCGCCTCTGACTCATCACGACGGTTCTCCATCCCGCATGCACTGGCGCGCAACAACAGCACCCAACTCTGCTGGGGGAAGGCAGCGGCGGCTTGCTCGGCAAACGCGTAGAGTGTGTCGTAATCTCTGACTCGGGTCAAGAGGTAGGCGTAGCGCTTCGCCAGATAAGGCGAGCGCAGACACGCAGCAGTGTGGTCACGACACCACGCCACTGCGCGTCGCGTGCTGTCGTCGTCGGTTGCCCCGCGCGTCAACTCTTCAAGGTGGCGGCTGACCTCCACGACCTCTCGGTCGGTCGAGGCGAGCAACTGCTGGATTTCCGCTGCACGGTCTGGAGGCGCAATTGCTGCCATCCAGTTGCCCTCGTAGCCCCAGATTTTCAGGTAATCCTCCTCGCGCATGTCGAAGCCACGCCAGCCATTCGTCTCGCGCACCCACAGCGTCCCCTTGCGCTCATCGTAGCCGAAGATGACATGATAGTGCCCGAAGTTGGCATCCCCGATGAGAGTCAACACCGGTATGCCTGCGTCGAGCAAGCGTTTAAGGAGGGGGAGATCGCCGAACGCTGCCGCTGCTGCAAACCCTGCCCGCCGCGCGGTATCGAGCAGTTCCCACGGCAACATCCCGTGACCGGACCGCGGGGGAAAGTCGTCCTGTGTCACTGGGGCGCCCCACGTGCGCGCCACAATCGTCAAGGCGCACGGACCGCACCAGTTCCACTTCTGCGCCAGGCAGGGAACGTTGTCCAAAATCCGCCGCCGTCCGTCGGGATGGGTGCGGATGTGAGCGGCGTAAAACGCCGCGAGGGAGCGCGTCGGTGGGTCGACACGCGTATCGGCAGCTAACTGGTCGTAGAGGGCAAGACTACCCGTGACATCGCCGCTTTCATAACGTGCGTTGGCAATCTGCAGTTGCAGCCGCGCAGCGTTGTCAGCCTCGGGCGAAAGGGCGAGGGCGCGTTGATACGCCGCTGCGGCGTCGGCAAAGCGGTCTTGCAGCCAGCGGATGTCGCCGAGTAGGTGGTCGTTGAACGGTTCATCAGGGGAGAGTTGTCGTCGCCGTGCGAGGTAACGCTCCACCGCAGCGAAGTCCCCCTGAAACGTCGACAGCAGCGCCAACTCCCGGTAAACGGACGAGGCGTGCGGGTCGCGGGCGAGGGCTTGCTCACACAAGGCGAACGCGGTCGCGTAGTCCAGTCCTTGACGGGCGATGTAGGCGCGGCACATCAACACAAACGCCGCATCCTTGTTGTCGTCGGGAAGGGGCAGATCTTCAGCGATGCGCCGCGCCCGCGCATGGCGCCCTACCAGCGCGTAGGCGCACGCCCGCGCTGCTACGACCCGCGCCCGATGCTCAGGCGGGGCTAACGCCTCCGCACGGTGCAGTCGCGCCAGCGCCGCTTGAAGGTGTCCCATGAAGACGTATGCAAACGACAGGCGAAAGTGCGCATCCCAACTCTGAGGGTCAATCACCAACGCACGCCGTAGAGTGTCCGCCCCCGCGCGGTAGCGGTCAAGCGCCAGGTAAGCGTCCCCCAAAAGTTGCAGCAGCTCGACCGACTCCTGCGTCTGCGGTGTCTCCTGCAGTAGCGCCACCACCTCGCGGAAACGATGCGCCTCGTCCAGCGCTTTGGCTTGTTCTATCAGTGAGGAAGCCATGCCCACCCACCTGCCTGATGGCTCATCGCCTCCTTGAGTTACTTCCCCTCGTGCTGCCGGCGATAAATCACCCGCACCAGATCCTCCGCCGTTTCCACCCCCGGCGCGGCGCGGAGGGCTTCGGCGACCAGGCGCTCGGCTTCGGCGCGGCGGTGCCCTAACGCCAGGAGGATATGCAGGGCTTCTTCTGATACGTCGGGCGCGACCGGCGGGGGGGCTTCGCGCTTCTCCTCGCGCAGGAGGGCGAACTTGGCGACCTTACCCTGCAAGGTGGCGATGATGTCTTTGGCTTTCTGCGGCCCGACGCCGGGTAACGAGCGCAAATACGCGACGTTGCCCTGCTCAATCGCCGCCGCGAGGTCGGAGACCGGACGGGAAAACAGAGCCAGCGCGGCTTTGGGTCCGATTTTGGGAACGGTCATCAGCCGCTCGAAGAACTCCTTCTGCACCTCGTTCAAAAAGCCCAGCAGCACGGGGACGCCCCGCGTGTTGTCTATTTGAAGAAAATAGAGCGTGACAAGTTCAACAGGGTCGCCGACGTTTTTGTCCGCCAGCGACTGCCAGACGACCGGGGGGAGATGCACTTCGTAACCCACGCCGTTCACGTCGATGATGACATGGTGGGGTGTGCGTTCGACGAGGCGACCGGAGAGACGGGAAATCATGGTTCATGTGTTCATGAGTTCATGAAGTTCATGTCTCCATGAACCACTGACCGTTTCAGAGTGCCACTTCTAAGCCTTCATACGCCAACAGGATGTCGCACGCCGCGCCGCCGGGGACGAGGGCGGCATATTGCTGGGCGCTGTCTAAGATGCCCAGCAGTTCGTCGTCCGTGGTGCGCGGGTCGTGGTGAAACAACACCAGCCGCTTGACGCCAGCGTGGGCGGCGATCTCAACGCCGATGGCGGCGGAACTGTGCCCCCAGTCGCGCTTGTCCAGTTGGCTTTCGGCGAACGAGTATTGCGCGTCGAACAGCAGCAGGTCGGCGTCGCGGAAAAAGTCCCCGTAGGCGGCGAGGAACTCTTCGTCTATCTTCTTATATTCGGCGTCCGTCGCATACACGAACGTTGTGCCGTCGGCTTCGACGCGATAGCCGTAGGCAGTGCCCGGATGGTCGAGGAGAGCGTAGGTCACGCGGACACGTCCATCGCACATCGCCGTCTGAGGGGCGAGGGAGTGAAACTCAAACGTCGCCCCCATCCCCGCGAAAGGCACGGGGAAAGTCGGTTCTTCCTGCTGCCGCGTCAAAATATCCTCAGCGCGCCCGTCCACCGACCACACGATGAAGCGGTTGCCGGGGATGAACGCCGGGGCGAAGAAGGGGAAGCCTTGCAGGTGGTCCCAGTGGTAGTGCGAAAAGAAAAGGTGCGCAAGGCCTTGTCCCCGCCCAAATTCCGTCTGCATCAACGCGCTGCCGAGCGAACGTATCCCGCTGCCCGCGTCGAAAATGAGCAGGTCGTTCGCCGCCGTGCGCACCTCAACGCAGGGAGTGTTGCCGCCATAGGTCCCGCGCACCCGGAGAGGCAGGGAGCGCACGTAGGCTTCGACGGCGGCGCGGTCGGTCAAGTCAACCCCTCCCGCCCCCAACAAGGCGTCAACGATCTTCGCCTCCACCTGCGGCGTGGACAGCGGCGAGGGGAGTGACCCCCGAACACCCCAGAAGCGGACGAGCATGATAGCCTTGAATGGTTGATGGTTATATGATAACCATCAACCATCCCTTACCTTATGAGCGACCGCACCGCCATTTCCCACACGCGCCCCGGCAGCAGCCCCAACGCCAGCACCGCCAGCGCGCACGCGGCGGAGGCGAGGGTCGTCAGGCGCGACGTCGGCTCGCCGACGGCGGCGCGCGCGCTGGGCTCCTGCATATACATCCTTACCACTACGCGCAGGTAGTAAAACACTGCGATGACGCTGTTGAGCGCGCCAATGATGACCAGCCAGAGCAAACGCACGTCTTGCTTGGTCATATAGTATTCGACGCCATCGCGGAAAACATACCATTTCGCCCAAAATCCTGCGAGGGGTGGAATGCCCGCCAGCGAGAACATGAATATCGCCATGCCGACGGCGGCGATGGGGTAGCGCGCGGCGATGCCGTTACAATCGTCGAGCGTCAGGTCGCCGGAGTCACGGCGGCTGAGGAGCGCCACCCAACCGAACGCGCCGAGGTTCATGAAAGTATAGGCGGTCAGGTAAAACAGCACGCTGCCCGAACCGTCGGGTTTGGCGGACAGCACGCCGATGAGCAGGTAGCCCGCGTGCGCGATGGAGGAGTAAGCCAACATGCGTTTGAGGCTGACCTGCGCGATGGCGGCGACGTTGCCGACGGTCATGGTCAGAACGGCGAGAATCCACACCGCTGCCGTCCAGTGGGGCGTCAACGCCTGATGGGCAAACGCGACGTTGAACACGCGCAGCACGGCGGCAAACGCAGCGGCTTTGGCGCCGACCGCCATGAACCCCGTGACCGGCGTGGGCGCGCCCTCGTAAACGTCGGGCGTCCACTGGTGGAACGGCACGAGCGCGGCTTTGAACGCGAAGCCGATGAGCAGCAGCGCGATGCTCGCGTAGAGCAGCAGGGTTCGATCGCTGGACTGGGTGAGGAAAATCGTGGTGATGGATTGCGCCACCTCGCGGATGTTCGTGCTTTGCGTGACGCCGTAGAGCAGGGCAATGCCGTAGAGCAAAAAGCCAGTGGCAAACGAGCCCAGCAGGAAGTATTTGACCGCCGCTTCCAACGAGAACGCTTTGGTGCGGGCGAAACCCGCCAAGATGTAGAGCGCCAGCGAGAGCGTTTCCAAGCCCAAAAAGAAAACGAGCAGGTCGTTCGTCGCCGCCATAATCATCATGCCGACGGTGGCCAGTAGGATGAGCGCGTAGTATTCGCCCGTGAGCGAGAGGCGGTCTTTGTCCTGTTGCAGGAACTCGTCGGACATCAAAATCGCCAGCGCAGCGGCGACCAAAAAAATGAGGTTGAAGAACTGCGCATAGCCATCGGCGACCAACGTAGCGCGAAAGTCGAAGCCCATCGTGACGCTGGGCTGGATCGGGTCTGCGCTTTTGTGCCAGAGCGACCACGAAGCGTAGGAGGCGCACGCCACCCCCAGCAGCGCCAGCCGCGTCAGGAGGGCGTGCTGCTCGCGCCGGAGCAACGCCCCTGCTATCAGCACCGCCAGCGCGAAAACCGTCAACACCACTTCAGGCAGGATGACGGAGAGCCAGTGGGGAGATAGGTTGAGTATGCCGGGGTTTTCCATGTTGTGCATCCTTTATCGTATTGTGTGATGCGCAGGGCTATTGCCCTCTTCCAAACTGGATAGAGACGAGACAAAGTGGCACCTCAATCCAGTTTGGGAGAGGACAATAGCCCCGCCAGAGGGGTTGGAGGTTGACACTATCGCGCTGCGCACTTGTTTCAACGATGGCTCGATTTTTTCAAGGAAGGGCTTGGGATACAGCCCAATCAGGAACATCGCCAGAATCAGCGGCACGAACGCCCCCAATTCGTGCGGGCGCAGGTCGGGAAGCTTGCGGTTTTCCTCTTTGTCCAACGGTCCATACATCACGCTGCGGAACGTGCGCAGCATGTAAATCGCGCCGAGGATGACGCCTGTGGCGGCGAAGGCACAATACCAGAAGTTGTGCTTCATCGCGCCTTGCAGCACAAGGATTTCGCCGACGAAGCCGTTGAGCCCGGGCAAGCCGATAGAGGACAGCGTGAGGATGAGGAAGCAGACGAAGAACATCGGCATCACCGCCGTCAGCCCGCCGAAATCGCGGATGAGGCGAGTGTGCCGCCGCTCGTAAATCACGCCCACCGCCAAAAACAACCCGCCCGTGCTGAGTCCGTGATTGACCATCTGCAACACCGCCCCCGCCATGCCCTCGAGGGAAGATTTGTAAACGAACAAGCCCAGCATGACGAAGCCCAAGTGACTGACCGACGAGTAGGCGACTAACTTCTTCATGTCTGGCTGCGCGAGGGCAACTAAAGCGCCGTAGATGATGCCGACAACGGCGAGGAGACAGATGAACGGCATGAACACCCCCGCCGCGTCGGGGAACAACGGGAGGCAGAAACGCAGGAAACCGTAGGTGCCCATCTTCAGCAGAACGCCCGCCAGAATCACGCTCCCACCGGTCGGCGCGTCCACGTGCGCGTCGGGCAGCCACGTATGGAACGGGAACATCGGCACTTTAATCGCAAACGCCAACGCGAATGCGGCGAACAGCCACATCTGCACAGAGGCGAGGAGCGGTGTATGCCGCAGCGCGGTTTGCAACTCCACCAAGTCAAACGTGCGCGGCGAGACCTGGAAGTAAAGGGCGATGATGGCGACGAGCATGAGGAGACTCCCGACCATCGTGTAAATGAAAAACTTGACGGCGGAGTAAATCCGCCCCTCGATCTCAATGCCGAAGAAGTTCTTCTTCTGGTGCGAGCCCCAAACGCCGATGAGCAGATACATCGGAATCAGCACCAGTTCCCAGAAAACGTAGAACAGGATGAGGTCGAGCGCGACGAACACGCCCACTAACGCTGTCTCCAGCAGGAGCATGGAAATGACGTATTCTTTGACGCGATGCTTGATGTCCGTCCACGACGCGAGCAGGACGATGGGAACAAGGAACGTCGTGAGCAGCACGAGAAACAAACTGATGCCGTCCACACCGACGTGATACTTGACCAACCCGGGAATCCACTCGGGGATGCGCTCCTGAATCAACCCACCCGTGCGGTCCAGCACCTTCGTCTCGAACTGCATTCCCGTCGCGTGCGGGTCAAAGTGGAAGAACAAATGCAGCGACAACACAAAGTTGACTGCCGCCGTCAGGAAGCCAATCAGGCGCGTCATCGTCTGCTTCTCTTTGTCCACGAACAGAATCAGGAAGACACCGAAGAGCGGAAGGAAAGTAATCAGGGGAATGATGGCGTTGTTCAACTCAGACATAATACTGTTACTCCCGTGGTGTTGGCACGTTGCACGTTAGCACGTTAGCACGTTGGAACGTTGGCACGTTGGCACGTTAGCACGTTAGCACGTTGGAACGTTGGCACGTTAGCACGTTAGCACGTTGGCAGGTTCAACGTGCCAACGTGCCAACGTTCCAACGTGCCAACGTGCAACCTGCCAACGTGCCAACGTGCCAACGTGCCAACGGCCGACCCTGAGCCGTTCACCGCAGTGCAAAATACGTCAGATACGTCACTAACAGCACCCCGCCAAGAACCATGACGAGGGCGTAGTTGCGGACGTAACTCGTCTGCAGGTTGCGCAGGTTCTGCGCTCCCACCGCAATCGCGCCCGCCACGCGGTTCACGATGCCGTCAATGAATCCGAGGTCAAACCGCGCTGACCAATCGCTCAACTTGTAGCCCAGAGCGACGATGGTTTTGTTGTAGAGTTCATCTACATACCACTTGTTGACCAGGTGCTTGTAGAATGCAAAACGTTCCAGCGGCTCTTGGTCGGGTTGTTTGTAAACAGCGCGTCCCGCGAGCCATCCGATCGCCGCCACAACGACAGCCACCAGCATCAGCGGCAGTAGCAGGCTCAGGTTGTGTGCGCTGTGGTAGGCTTTCATCGCCTCTTCCGAGGCGTGCGATTCAAACACCGGCGCGAGGAATTTCTCCCAAGCGTTGAACCACGGCGTCCCAATGAAGCCCGCGAGGAGAGAGCCAACTGCCAACATCCAAAGTGGAATGGTCATCACGCCGGGCGATTCGTGCGGGTGGATTTTGCCCTCATCGAAGCGGGGATGCCCCGCGAAGACTTTGATGCACTGCCGCGTCATATAGAACGCGGTCAGCAGAGCCGTCAGCAGTCCAATCCCATATAGCACTTTGCTGAGAGGCACAATCCCCGTATTGAATGCACTGAAGAGAATTTCATCCTTCGACCAGAAACCCGACAGAAACGGCGCACCCGCTAAGGCTGCCGCGCCGATGAGAAACGTTCTGTAGGTCGTCGGCATGTATTTTTTCAAGCCGCCCATGTGTCTCATGTCTTGTGGGTCTCTATGCTCGTGCGCTTGATGAAAGGCGTGTTCCAACGCGTGAATGACGCTGCCCGCGCCCAAGAAGAGCAGCGCCTTGAAGAAGGCATGCGTGTAAAGGTGAAAGATGCCCGCCGCGAACGCGCCGACGCCGCAGCCGAGAAACATGTAACCCAATTGGCTGACCGTCGAGTAGGCGAGGACGCGCTTGATGTCGTTTTGCGCCAGCGCAATCGTCGCCGCCAAAATTGCCGTGAGCGCACCGATGATAGCGACGACGCTCATGGTCACGGGCGCATAGAGATAGAGAACGTGGCAGCGAGCGACCATGTAAACGCCCGCCGTTACCATCGTGGCGGCGTGAATCAACGCGCTAACCGGCGTGGGACCTTCCATCGCGTCGGGCAGCCAGATGTAAAGCGGAATCTGCGCCGACTTGCCCGTCGCACCGATGAACAGCAGCAGCGTGATGAGCGTCAGCAGCGGCACGCCCAACACGAAGATGTGGTCCTTGCTGGCGGCGGCTTCGAAAACGTCCTGAAAGTCCAGCGTGCCGAAGTATTTGAAAATCAGCAGCATCCCCAAGATGAAACCAAAGTCGCCGATGCGGTTGACGATGAAGGCTTTTTTGCCCGCTTCCGCTGCCGAGGGTCGCTCAAACCAGAACCCGATGAGCAAATAGGAGCAAAGCCCCACACCCTCCCAGCCGACGAACATCAGCAGGAAGTTGTTCGCCAGCACCAGCGTCAGCATCGCCGCCATGAACAAATTCAGGTAGGTGAAGAACCGCGCGTAGTGCGGGTCGTGCCCCATGTAGCCGATGGAATAGACGTGGATGAGAAACCCGACGCCCGTCACGACGAGGAGCATCACCATCGAGAGCGGGTCCACGCGGAACGCAAACGGCACGCGGAAGTTGCCGACAGCAATCCAGTCGAACAGCACAACCTCGTGCACCCGCTGCGGGAGGTTGAGCAGTTGAATGAAACAGCCTATCGCGACGGCAAGCGATAACGCCACCGCGCCGCAGCCGATCCATCCCACATGCCTCTTCGGCAGCCGCGCCCCGAAGAACCCGTTGACCAGCACGCCCACAAGCGGGAAGAAAATACAGAGCCAGACGAAATCGAGCATAAAAACGGCATGTTTGATGGTTGATGGTTAATGAAATAACCATGAACCATGCGCCATCAGCCTTTGAGCAGGTTCACCTCATCCACGTCCACCGTTTCGCGCTGGCGGAAGAGGGCGACAATGATGGCGAGTCCAATGGCGACCTCTGCCGCCGCGACAGCCATCACGAAGAACACGACCACCTGCCCCTGCATCTGCCCGAAGTGCCGCGACAGCGCGACGAACGCAAGGTTGGCGGCGTTGAGCATCAGTTCAATGCACATGAAAATCACAATCGCATTCCGGCGGATGAGAACACCCGTCACGCCCAGCACGAACAGTAACGCGCTGACCGCGAGATACATGGAGGTTGGGACCATGAGACCTTACTCCTTCCTCAGCGGCGACAGAATCCGCTCCGGCGCAGCCGCTTTCTTCTCGTCCAAATGCCGCTTCGCCAGCACGATGACGCCAATCATGCCGATCAACAGAACGATGGAAGTCACCTCAAACGCCAACACGAAATCGCGGAACAGCACGCGGGCAACTTCCTCCACCGTGCCGAAGTTTCGGGGTGGTGACGGCTGTGTGCCCGTCGTAGGCAACCCACGATGCAGCAGGTAAATCATCTCCACCAACAGCACCGCCGCCAGCACACCCGCGACCAGGCGTTGATGCTTCAGCTTCGACTGCGTCTCCAGCGGGCGGTCCAGGTTGAGCAGCATGATGACGAACAGAAACAGCACCATAATCGCACCCGCGTAAACGATGACTTGCACCATGGCGATAAACTGCGCGCCCAACAGCAGATACAACACTGCCAACGCGCAGAACGTCAGCACCAAAAACAACGCGCTATACACCGGGTTGCGCTGGGTGATGACCATGACGGCGGACACGACTGCCACCAGTGCCGTAATCAGAAAAAGACTGCCTTCAACGGATGAGAAATAAGTCATAAAATCACCCACCTTTTAACGACGCGCGTCCAACCCCTGCCAGCGGTGTTTCCACCCGCCGTGCGTGGAACATTCGACGACGAAGAAGTCCCCCTCGCGGCGGGCGATGAGCGCGTGACCGTTTTCGTCGGTCAGGTAACGCTCCGGCATGATACCTGACCTCACGAGTTCCTCCAACGAGTTCGGCAACTCGCCGTATGCCAAGCGATAAGCGTAAACCGCGCGCCCAATGCCCAAGCGAATGAAGTGCGCCTCGTTGTGTGTTTTGACTTTGCGTTCCGCTTCGGGCGGGAGTTTAAGCAGCCGCAGCAACTCCACCGATAGAGCCTGCGCGCCGTCCCGCGCGCGGAACGTCAGCGTGTGCGCTCCCGCCGCGAGTTCGTGCGTGCCAAGCAGCAAGTCCAACTCTTCCAGGTTCTGCGAGCGAAAATCAGCAGCGGCGACCGCCGTTTTTCCGTCAATCTCAACGTCGAACTGACCGTAATCGGGCGCGCTCATCGCCGTCAGCCGCACGGCGTAGCGACCGGCTTCGGCGACGGTGAACGGTAACGTCAGCGTATCGCCTGACTTGACGTTCTGCCACGCGAGCATCGGACGTGCGCCGAAGAAGCCACGGGTTTCAACAGCGACCTTGCTTGTGCCGCTGGGCTTCGCCTGGCGGAACGTGCGGACGAGATGCTGCTGCTGCCATGGCACGCAGCGTTCAGGATAGGGCGGCAGATGGCCGAACGGTTTCGGCTGCCCCGTCTGATACCAGAACGCGACGCTGCTGAAGAAGTCAGGGCGTTCAATATACCAACCGTCTTCCGACATTGGGCGGTTGCCCTTGTGTTCTATCGTGACCTTCAACGACTTCTGAAAATAGACGGGGTCAAGCACGTGCCAGCGGTAGCACACGCCACTGTCGCCCGCCCGATAGCCCTGCCAACGCGGCTGCCCGAACCAGTGGCTCGTGCGCGTCCGAAAACCCCACGCGTCGTTGAAATAGTCCTCGCTGCCCGTCCCCTGCAAACTCGGCACTTCCTCGCCGTCAATGTAAAAGAAATCGTCACCCTCGCCGAACCAGCCGTCCTGCGCCATCGTGACCGACAGCACCGTGCCGACGTATTGCCCGCGCCCTTCGATGTCGGCGATGAGGTAATCGCGCCCCAGGACGGCGGGATACTCCTGCCGATACTTCGCGTAAAAGCGCGGTGCGTCAGGCGGGAGCTTGTCCACCTGCACGTAGTCCACCTGCCAGTAAAGCCCCGTCGTGCGGTCGGGGTTATCGTTCGTTACGACGATGCGCGCCGACTTGGCAAACGGCATCCGCCAGTAGCAGGTGAGACTGCCGCTGGGCGAGACTTGAACGGGCAGGCTCTCCACCACCGCCACCTTGTTCCCCACCGCGAAGAAGTCGCCGACAGGCACTTCCACCCCCGGCGCCTCCTGGTCATCCCAGT